>JAVBRP010000138.1:0-21384 GCA_031547815.1 Bacteroidales bacterium
CGCATCGGTTTGTAATAGTTTTCCGTCCAACACGAAGCCGGCAAAGTAAAATGCGTCACCGGTTCGTATCCGTTGCTTTTCAATTGACGAATTTTGTTTTCCGCAGTGTCGATTTCGGGGTAGGCATTTCGCCAGTATGCCTCCAATTCGGTCGGTCGATCGGCGGTTAACCACGAGATTTCCGTCACCGCCAAAAAACCGTTCATTTTCAGGAAGCGGTTCCAATATCGGGTTCCGTTGTCGAACCCGATGTTGTATACGGCTCCTTCCGACCAAATCAAATCGAATTCCTGTTCCCGAAAAGGCAGATCGGACATATCGCGGCATATCGTTTTTACGTTCAATCCCGCTTTGCCGGAGCGTTGTTCGAGGCGTTTCAAAAACTCGTCCAGGCAGTCGACCGCTATGATTTCCGCTCCGGTTTCTTTCGCCAATACCAATGTTTGCGCTCCGGTGCCGCAACCGATGTCGGCTATTTTTGGCCGGTCGGTTGCAAACGCGACACGGCTCAGGGCTTTTCTTGTCCGGTCGTCGCTCCCCGGCCCGAGCCTTTCCAAATCCTTGTAAAAGTCGACGATCATTTGCATTTCTTCATTCATACGGGTGGATGCTTGCTGCACCGGTGCACAAACATACAAAAAAAACAGGCATCCGCAACAACCCGCGAATGCCTGCAACTCGAAACCCAAAACTCGAAACTCGAAACCTCAATATTTCTCTTTCTGAAATCCCCAAGCGCGCAGTTCCTCTTTCCATGTGTCGGGATAGTTGCCTTTGATGATATGCACCAGCGCGTTGAGTGTTTTTCGGATCAGAACTTTTTCACCGTCCTTAACGCTGATATGTTCGGCCGATGTTTGATCCGCCTTTGCCGCTTGGCTCTTTATCCGTGCAAAACGTTCGCGAAGCTCGCTCCAGTATGATTTACCATACTTGCGATCATTCAGTCCGTACTGTTCCAAGCCTTTGATCAGTTGATCGAGTGCATACAAACGTTGATCGTTGTCGACAGGCAACTTGTAATATTTGCCTTGTACCCTGACAATACCGAAGCTCTCATAATGTATCGACGCCGTTCTTTTCGAATGAAGATCGGCAATATAGTTCTTCACCTGTTCGGTGGCGGTATTAATTTCGGTATTGGTCTCTTTCATCTCCTGCGTAACACTTCTGCGCGAGCCTTTTACGGTCTTGCGTCCGGCATACGATGCACCGAAAACGGCAGACGATTCTTTCAATTGATCGACATTTGTCCACAACAATGTGATCTGCGGTCGTTTTTCCCACGATGCCGCCACTTCGGCCGCTATGGTGTTGATGTCGGCTTCCTTGCGCGGAAGATTTCCTTTAGGTGTTTTCCCGTTTTTTCCTTTTTCGTCCATATTAATTGATGATTAAGATTTAAAATTAAAATTTGATTAGAAATTTCGACAGATACAATTCATTTTTACGTGCAACATAACATATACCATTGCAAATTGCTCTTTGCTCTACGTGCACTATATCATACGCCCTTGCAAATTATTCTTTGTTATACGTGCAACTATCATACACCCTTGTAAATTGTCTTTTGTTCTACGTGCAATATATCACGTCCTTTTAAAATTATTACTTACTCCACATGCAACATATCGTATTCCATTGTTCATGGTATCATATTTTACGTGCATGGCATCATATTCGGTTGTTTTCATTTGACGTTTCATCTGCAACATATCGTGTTCCGATGTATGCGATATATTGTTCAGAGTGATGTGCCGTTATTCCGCCCTCTTATACCGTCTACCGTGCAGACATCATTTCCGTATACGGAAACGCCGGTGAAAAGTTTCAAAAAACGACACATCAATCATGCAAATCGAACACCGGTATCGTTTATATCTCATACAGCCGAGTTTTGTGTATTTATTTGTTCACGCGTCCCTGCATCGCTTCTCATTTGTTCATTTTTGCAAAGTCTCCTTTAGCCCATCTTTCGGTAACTTCCAAGTATTTTTCTTCGGGTCGGCAAGTCCAAAAGTCAATGTTGTGTTTCCGGCAAATCATATAGTGCCCGATTGCGTGTTTGCCGTTGTGTCGAAGTCAAAAAAAAACGCGACGCGCTCAATGCACGTCGCGTTCACATTTTCTGTACCGTGTTCTACGCCGCTCTTAACTTTCCGGCGCTCACTCTTTCGAGTTTTTCCCGCGCAAAGTCGGAGGTGATGACAACGTCTTTTTCACCCGTCGAAGGCACGTCGAACATCACGTCGGTCATGACAGCTTCGCAGATGGATCGCAGGCCGCGCGCGCCGAGCTTGAATTCGATGGCTTTGTCGACAATCAGATCGAGCACATCGTCGTCAAAGCGGATATTGATGCCGTCGATGCGGAAAAGTTTTTGGTATTGCTTGATCAGCGCGTTTTTCGGTTCCGTCAGGATGTTGCGCAAAGCGATACGATCGAGCGGATTGAGGTAGGTGAGCACGGGCAAACGGCCGATGATTTCGGGGATCAGCCCGAACGACTTGAGATCCTGCGGGGCGATGTATTGCATCATGTTGCTGCGGTCGATCTGTTCCGTTTCCCTGGCATTGTTGTAGCCCACCACGCGCGTGTTGAGACGTTGCGCTATTTTGCGGTCGATGCCGTCGAAAGCGCCTCCGCAGATAAATAAGATGTTCTTGGTGTCGATGGCGATCATTTTCTGTTCGGGATGCTTGCGGCCACCTTGCGGCGGAACGTTCACCACCGATCCTTCGAGCAGTTTGAGCAAGCCTTGCTGCACGCCTTCTCCCGATACGTCGCGGGTGATGGACGGATTGTCGCTCTTGCGGGCGATTTTATCCAGCTCGTCGATAAATACGATTCCCTTCTCGGCCGCGTCCACATTGTAATCGGCAGCCTGCAACAAGCGGGTCAGGATGCTTTCCACATCTTCGCCCACGTAGCCGGCTTCGGTAAGCACCGTGGCATCCACAATGCTGAACGGCACGTGCAACATGCGGGCGATGGTGCGCGCGAGCAACGTCTTGCCCGTTCCCGTTTCGCCCACAAGGATGATGTTCGATTTTTCGATCTCCACATCGTCATCCGCCTTGTTTTGCTTGGGCTGCATCAATCTTTTGTAGTGATTGTATACCGCCACCGCAAGAAATTTCTTCGCTTCGTCCTGTCCGATAACGTATTGATCGAGAAAGCTCTTTATCTCCGCAGGTTTCATCAATTTGACGTTGCCCAGATCGAGTTTTCCCTGTTTCTTCATTTCCTCGTCGATGATCGTGGAAGCCTGTTCCACGCAGCTTTCGCAGATATGCCCGGAAATACCGGCTATCAGAACGTTGACGCTGCGTCTGTCTCTTCCGCAAAACGAACACCGGTCGATGCTATTTCGTGTATTACTCATTCTTTTTTTTTAGTTTAAAGTTTAAGGTTTAAAGTTTAAGGTTCCGAGTTACGTGGCTTTGCCCGACTTCAAACCTTAAACTTCAAACTTTAAACTTTTTTGTGTCTTACAAGAACTTCGTCCAAAAGGCCGTACTCTTTGGCTTCCTGAGCGGTCATCCAATAATCGCGATCCGAATCCTTTTCGATGTCTTCGTACGGTTTTCCGGTGTGATCGGCCAATATGGAATACAATTCCTGTTTCAGTTTGATGATTTCCTTTACGGTGATTTCCATGTCGATCGATTGCCCCTGCATTCCGCCCGACGGTTGATGTATCATCACGCGCGAATGTCTCAACGCCGAACGTTTTCCTTTGGCTCCCGCCGCCAGAATAATGGCAGCCATGGACGCGGCCATACCCGTGCAAATGGTTGCCACATCGGAACTCACCCATTGCATGGTGTCGTATATTCCCAAACCCGACTGCACCACTCCTCCGGGCGAATTGAGGTATATCTGTATGTCCTTGTGCGGATCGCTCGAATCCAAGAACAGCAACTGAGCCTGCAAAATATTGGCCACGTCGTCGTCGATGGCCGCACCCAAAAAAATGATACGGTCCATCATCAAACGCGAAAATACGTCCATCGAAGCGATGTTCAACTGGCGCTCTTCGATAATGGTCGGCGAGATGTAGCCGTTGGTGACGGTTTGATAACGGTGCAGGGTCATGCTGCTGATCCCCGCATGTTTTACCGCATATTTTTGAAATTCGTTCGGGTTCATCATATTTTTATTTATTTGATTTTATTTACCGTGCTTTTGAAAAGAGGCTGTTCAATCGTGCTTGTTTTATTCTTCGTTAACCGCCTCCTTGTTGTTTGCGGCATAGATCATTTTATTGAAATCGTCCGTGCTCATTTCTTGAACAACGATATCCATATCTTCGCCGACGACTTCCACCACTTTCATCTCGAGCACTCTCGAAGCCGCGTCGCGAATGCTCTTTTCTTCCTTGAGGCTATTTATGGCGTACTTGGTCAATATATCGTCGGGCAAATTGCCCATGCCGTATTGCGCAAACTGTCTTTTGGCAGCGTTCTTCGCGTATTCGACGATGTCCTGTTCCTCCACCTTCAAGTCTTTTTGTTTGGCGATGGTTTGTATGATCAAATCCCATTTCATGGTTTTCAAAAAATAGGGGAACTCTTTGTCGAACGTTTCATCGTCTATTTCTTTATTGGAGGCCCGCAACCATTTGCTCAGGAACTCTTCGGGTAACGGCGGGTTGATGTTATCCAACAGAAATTCGCGTGCGTCGCGGACGAACTTGCCAAATGCGGCATCCTCGAAATCGGCGGCAATGTCGTTTTTGATTCGGTCTTCAAATTCTTCGATGCTTTTTACTTCTCCTTCGCCGAACACTTTATCGAACAGCTCTTGGTTCATTTCGGCATTTACGAATTTTTCGATCTTTTTCACGGTGAACCGGAAAAGCGAGTCGCTGATGTCGCCGACTTCTTCTTTATCTTTCTTTTTCAGGATGGAAGTTATTTCCCAATCGTTGGGGAACGTTTCGGCAAGCCGGAAAACGACCTCGTCGCCCGGTTTGGCGCCCTCGAAGGGTTTCCTGTGCTCCTCGTCTTTGATGAGCGAAACGAGAACGGAGGAATCCTCGGCCGACAATCCGTTTTCGACCGGTTGGTTGTCGGCATCGAGCTGAACGATATCGCCCGTTAATTTTTCCTTGAAATCGACCACAGCCTCGGTATCTACCATTTTACCGTAACGCCCGGCATAGCTGTCGACGGTTTTGTCTACCAACTCTTTGTCGACCGTGATTTGGTATTTGGTGATCTTGTCTTCTTTCGACAGGTTGAGGTCGATTGTCGGAGCCAAACCCATTTCGAACTCGAACGTAAAATTATTCCCGATTTCCCATTCCAAATCATCGCTCGTGGTCTTGGGCATGGGTTCGCCCAGCAATTGGATTTGCTCTTCCTTGAGATAATTTTGCAACGACTCGGATACCAACTTGTTAATTTCATCAATCAAAACGGCTTTTCCGTACATTTTACGGACCATACTTTCGGGAACTTTTCCCGGCCGAAAACCCGGTATATTGGCTTTGCGACGGTAGTCGCGCAACACTTCGTTTACTTTCGATTCATAATCATCTTTATTGATTTCTACAGATACCGAGAGATTCAGATCGTCGATCCGGTTTTTGTTGATGTTCATTTAAGTATTACTATTGTATATAATTTATATTCTTTTTTATCGGGATGCAAAAATAGTGCTAAACTACATAATATCAAAATCCGCCGGGTGCAATCACAAATCCGGTTTCAAAAAAAAATCGACAAATTTGTGTTTATAAGAAAAGTAGTATTACATTTGCTTGTTCCAAAAATATTTGAATTTCCGTGAACAAATGCGGCTTGTGCGTGTTTTTTCCGGTTGACGTATGATCAAAAAATATCAAATTTTGAATATTTTCCCGGTTTATTGATCTATAAACTTTTCAATTTTTTTGATGTAATGAAAGGGTTTGCCATTTTACCGGTTCTGTTATACATTTGCGCGCCTGCATTGTCGGAACCGGTGAAACGCGGGTACGATCGCGATCAGGTTCGGACGCAATCCATTCAAAAGTTGATTGAAACGGAAGAGTCGTTCGATGCGGCAAGTACTTATTACAGAGAACTGATCCAAATAGCCGAAAGTTCGGGAGACGAACGCTTGCATGCGGAATGCCTGTTTCAGGTGGCGCGTATTTATTACTGGCAAACAAAATTCTCGTTATCGCTGGCCGAAACCAAAAAAGGCTTGAACATCGCCCGCCGTTTGAACGATTACGAGTTGCTTGCCGTGGGATACGATCTGTTGGGACGCTTGCATTACCTTTTCAGCCCCGAGCAGGCGCAATATTATTATCGAAAATGCTGGCAATACTGCGAACAATCAGACAGCATCGGGTTGTCCGTATCCAACTTTAACAGTTACAACCTGATTCGTCCCGATCATGAACTTTCGTTGAAAGATTTGCTATCGATCGATATTCGCTCGTTGCGTCCGGTGTCGCGCGCATGGTTGGGCTACAACATAGCCCGCGCGATGCTTGTTGCGGGACGTATCGACGAAGCGTTAGGCTATCTCGACCATGCACGCGATTTTTTGCAACATCACAGCGGAGCAAGCCCGTTGAACGCCATGTACGAAAACATGCTGGCTCATATCCTGTTGCATAAAAATGAAATAGGGCAAGCATGGGAACACTGGAGAAAAAGTTTTGATATCGTTCGGAAAAACAAAATGATGCTGGGTTTCATGGTCAATTACAAGTTGGCTTCGGAAATCGCCCAAGCCGAAAAAAATGATGACGCGGCCCTCGATTTTTATAAAAAAAGCGTCGCCGTGCACGACAGTATCTTCAACAACGTGCCCAACAAATATTTTCCGGACGATTTGGTGTATACCATGATGGAATATTTGGCCGAAGAAGAAATGCAAGCCAAAGAAAAACGGCATTTATTGATCTGCGTTTGCACGGCATTATGCGCCATTGCGGGAATAAGCCTGTTGTATTATTTCAAATCCGCTTCGTATCGAAAAAAAACGAATATCGCTTTGAAGGATATGAAAAGCCGGACAACGAATGAACTGCATTCCAAATTGAAAAACCACGTGATGAAAATCATGTACGGATACCGGGCCGGAGTAAATTTTTGCTTGAAACATACGTTGGAAATCTCCGAACAATCCGATAAATCGGAATCGACCGGCTACTTCGGCATTTTGGAAAACTACATGCGAAAGGCCGACGCATTTATGGATAATTTGATCGATCGGGTGGAAGCGCAACCGGACATGAAGCCCGAACCGGTGTGTTTTGATGCAAAAAAAATTATCGATCAAATCATTGCTTTGGATAAGATCAGTTTCGTATCCAAACACATCATCTTCCGATCGACTATCGACGAACCCGTGCAGGTTTTCGGCGATAAGATCTTGTTTTCCCTCGCCATGGAACATCTGTTTTTCAAAATAGTGAAAGCGGCCTCGAAAAATGCCGTTATCTCGGTGTCGGCCGAGAACGAGCGCGAAGGATATACCGGTTTTTGTATTTCCGACCCCGAAAACAAAGAAAATACCGTAGAAAAGGAAATATTCGCTCAACGCATAAAAAACATCGGAAAAGAAGCGGATGCGGCCCGAACGGCGGATTGGGATTTTAACATCTTCGCCGAATGTATGATCGGAAACCGGGCAAAAATTCATGTCGAATTCGATTCCGGAAAGGGAACAACCTATTGTTTCGGTATGCCGAATAACGAATATTTTTCCGTACAGTAAATTTCAGATTTTGAATCGATTGTTACGATATATCTTTTGCTCGATCGGGCTGCCGATAACTTTTATGTGTCGGGCAGAAGCGTTTTTGCTCCCCGACGGCGAAAATATGTCCGATACGGCATGTATCCGGATTACGGAACAAGCCTTGGCAAAAGCGCTGTATATCAACCAACGGAAGGATTGCTACCTGCAACTGGAACAGCTGGCCGTTAAAACAGGCAATGATGCGCTGCTTGCCCGCTGTCGCTATGAGTTGTCGCACATTTCCATACAACAATCGAACTATCCGTCGACGATTAAGTATGCGCAACGTGCCTTGCGTTATTACGAAGCAAAAAACGACCCGCACGGACGCGCCGATTGCTATCGTATCATGGGAACTCTCTATTTGCTGCTAAGCCCCGAACACGCCGACGCTTATTTTCGAAAGTGTTACGAGCTTGCTTCGCGGAAAGACAGCGCCGACGCCGTGATCAACAAATGCGTGATGTCTGTTTTCCCGATTTCGAAAATTACCGCCATCGACGAAATCAACAATATCAATTTGAATGTATTGGACGACATTCAAACAGCGTCCGTCAATTATCTGTATGCCGTGGTGGCGCGCCAAGCGGGCAATATCGATACTGCTTTGGATTACGCTTTGAAAGTCGATACGTTCTTATCCGCAATTCCGCAACTCGGCTATATGACCGCTCTGAACAAAGCCGAACTGGCGTTACTGTATTTTGCCCGCGGCGATTTGCGTAGAGCCGAACATTTCCTGACGTTGAGCGACGAGATTTGCAAAAGAGATGATTATCGGTTGATCCGAATTTACAACATGCAATTGTGGTCGGATATTTTGCTCAAAAAAGACCGGGAGTTTGAGTCGCTGGCAATGTTTAAGCAACATGTCAACATGCGCGACAGTTTATTGGGATTGAATGAGGTGCGATCGTTGAACGAACTGCTGATGCGCAACTTGCTGGATGAAAACGTGCGGGGATATTTGACCGATACCGGCAACCGGCATCAACGATTCTACATTTTTATTATTGCGGGACTGATTGCGGGAATGGTAACTTTGTATTATTTCGGCAACACGTTCAGGAAACGGAAAGAAAAATATCTTTTCCTTTCGCGAATGGACGAGAACAGCCGACAAATCGGCTCGAACCCCGAATTGAAACAACACCTGTCCGTGATCATGTTCGAGTACAAAAAAGGCTTGAATTATTGTATGGAACAATCGCGCGAAAACCGGAATTCCGCAGACGATTTCCGGACGCTCAACCGCAACATCGACGAAGCGAATGATTATCTCGATCGATTGAAAAAATGGATTGACGAACAGCCGTACGGCGAAAATCCCGTCGTACGGTTCAATGCCCGCGAAATAATCGGCAAATTGATACAGATGTTCGAAATAGCCTTTGCCCCGAAACAAGCGTCCATACGGAATAATATCGAAACAGACACCATTATCTGCGGCAGTCAAATCTATTTCAGCATCGCATTCGAAATACTGCTTTTCAAATTGCTGGAGAATTCCGGCGACCGTGCCGTCGTTGCAATTTCCGCTCGCGACGGTCATGATTTTACGGTATTCACGGTTGCCTCTCCAAACTACGTGATCACCGATGAAGAACGGGCAACCCTCCTCGGATTGATCCAAAAAATGCGCGCAAATATAGGCAAACCGATTCCGCTTGAAACCGACAACGAAATATGTCTGAAATGTATTTACGAAACCGGCGGAAGTCTGTGGTTCGAAAGCGCTCCCGAACAGGGAACGACTTTAAATTTTTCGATACCGAAAAGGAGAATCGGCAAAGGTTGAGCGCCGTTCGACGTTTCCGGAACAAACGGAATTGCCGTGCAATATTTCCCGATCTTCCCTTACAATTCCACCAAATATTCTTTCAGGCTTGCGTCCATCATCGGTTTGGGAACAGATTGCCGGATAATTTCCGCAACGGCGTTCAGCATGTTTTTGCGTACATATTCTTTCCCGACGACCAAACTCACTTCACGAACTGCCGTCAAGTTTTTGAATTTCCGAAGATTACCCTGCCGGTCTTCACTCAACCCCATAGCCGACATTTCGGGAATGACCGTCATTCCGTAATTACAATCAACGATATTGATCAGCGTATCGATGCTTCCCGCTTCGTAGCGAACCGACGAATTGTTTTCGCCCGATTGCTTTTTCATTCGGCACAGCCGCTCTATCTGCCCCCGCAAGCAATGTACGTTTTCCAACAGCCAAACTTGGTTGATGTCGATACAATCAAGATCGATTTCCTTGTCCTTGTAAACATCTTCTTTGGAAACGTAAGCATAGAATTGTTCGTAATAAATCGGATGTTCAACGATTTCGGGATGCCGGAGCGGCCCCGCCAGCAAGCCGCCGTCGAGCGTGCCCGCCGATATTTCTTCGACGATACGCCGGGTCGGGTATTCCTTGAGGATCAACTCGACTTCGCTGAACAGCGTTTGCCGTTTGCGAAGCAATTCGGGAACAAGATACGGCGCAATGGTCGGAATGACGCCCAACGTGAAAGCGCCTTTGACGGTTTCCCTTTCATTATCGACAATTTCTTTGATCCGATTGAAACTTCTCAGCGATATGCGTGCTTGTTCGATAACCCGATTCCCGATAATCGTAGGTTCTACGGGGTGTTTCGATCGATCGAACAGTATAACGTCAAGCTCTTCCTCCAACTTTTGAATCATCATGCTCAAAGTCGGTTGCGAAACATGACAAGCCTCCGCCGCTTTCGCAAAATGCCGCCGGTTATCGACAGCAACAATGTATTCTAATTGTTGAATATTCATGATTGATAGATTTTATCTATGCAAAGATAAAAATTATCATTTCTGCACACAATAAAATCAATCGCACAGAATATAATTTGCGTTTTATACCTCGCACGGTCAGGTTTTACCTTCGGTAAACTCGTAAACTCGGTTGTACTTTTTCACGCTTTGAGCCTTTACGAGAGAATAATCACGCTATGACGTCAAAAAATGAGGCATCTCTTAATTTACAACAAGAAGTCCGGGTTCGTGAATAAACCAGACCCTGCCTATTTTCTTGAAATGCAACACGGTAATCTCGCCGTCTTTTGCGGGAATTCCCGTCGACAATGCGGCTTGGGCTTCATTACCGTTTACCGTTACGTTACTTACAAAAGGATAGGTCTCTTGTAACCTTTCCTTTTTTTCGGTACCAAGAATCGCGTAGTGGTGATAATTGACCGTACCCCATTGTTCGAAAGTTTCGGGAGTGGCCATAGACCTGAATGTCGTAAAATCGTCGGCGATAACTGCGGCAATAAATTTATCGCCCGCTTCCTGAACCAAAGTTTTATCGCTTCCGGTGCATGCCGCCAACAACATCGTTACTGCGAATACGGGTAAACACAAGATTTTTTTCATACGTACAAATTTTTATGAATGAATAACTGATGCAAATTTATGTTTTATTTAATTAATATTATACATTTCGTATGCCCATTTTACTCGCTTGCCGGCTTTATTTAAAATATATTTTGCGGTTTGTATTTTCCCTCGCTTTGCGCCCTTGCGGGAGAATAATCTCGCAAAGAAGCAATGCACAAAATCATTCCGCGTGAAGTATAATACCAAAATCTCAATCTTTGTTCAAATACTTCTCAAATTTGTTTTATTTTGCACATTCAAACATTAAATCCGAAGCCATGAAAGATCAACATATTTCCATCATCTGCAAAGAGTTGGGTTTGAAAGAACAACAAGTGCGCAACACGTTGGAGCTTTTGGCCGACGGGGCAACCGTTCCTTTTATCAGTCGTTATCGCAAGGAAGCCACAGGCAGTCTGGACGAAGTGCAGGTAACCGCCGTCCAAAGCCGTTACGAGAAGTTGCTCGAAACGGACAAGCGACGCGAAGCCATTCTGCGATCGATCGAGGAACAGGGAAAGCTCACCGACGAGCTGAAACACCGGATCGAAATGGCCGAAAGCCTGTCGGAACTCGAAGATCTGTACCTTCCGTATAAGCCGAAACGCAAAACCCGCGCATCGACGGCACGCGAACGCGGTTTGGAGCCGTTGGCCGCACAGTTGATGAAACAGACGGACAACGACCCGGAGTCGATCGCTCAAAAATACGTGAACGACGACGTTCCGACCGTTGAAGACGCTTTGCAGGGCGCGCGCGACATCATTGCCGAGCAGGTGAACGAGGATGCCGGAGCGCGCGATGCCGTCCGCCGCCTGTTTGCCCGCGATGCGGTGATCTATTCTAAAGCGGTGAAAGGCAAGGAAACCGACGGGGAAAAATATCGCGACTATTTCGATTTCTCGGAATCGTTGCGTCGTTGTCCGTCGCATCGGCTGTTGGCCATGTTGCGCGGGAAAGACGAGAATTTTCTGCGCATCAATATCGAACCCGACGAACAAAAGGCTATCGACATTCTGAACAAGCAATTCGTGAAAGGACGCACCGCTGCGGCGAAACAGGTGGAGGAAGCCGTGGAAGACGGCTACAAACGCCTGCTGTGTCCGTCCATCGAAACGGAATTCGAGGCGTTGGCGAAAGAAAAAGCCGACGAGGAATCCATCAAAGTGTTTGCCGACAATCTGCGGCAATTGCTGCTGGCCTCGCCGTTGGGGCAGAAAAACGTATTGGCGATCGACCCGGGATTCCGCACCGGCTGCAAGGTTGTTTGCCTTGACGCGCAGGGTAACCTGAAACACAACGAAACCATTTATCCGCACAAGCCGCAAAGCGAAGTGGTGGACGCCAAACGGAAGATCATGTCGCTGATAAGCGCCTACAAGATCGAAGCCATTGCCATCGGCAACGGCACAGCGGGGCGCGAGACGGAGCGTTTCATCCAAAGCATGGCGTTCGGCCGCGACATGCAGGTATTCATCGTCAACGAGAGCGGTGCATCCATTTATTCGGCGTCGGCTGTGGCACGCGAAGAGTTTCCGGAGTACGACGTAACGGTGCGCGGCGCGGTTTCCATCGGTCGTCGTTTGATGGACCCGTTGGCCGAGTTGGTGAAGATCGATCCGAAATCTATCGGCGTGGGGCAATATCAGCATGACGTGGATCAGAACAAACTCAAAAAGAGCTTGGATACGGTGGTCGAGAGCTGCGTCAACCTGGTCGGCGTGAACGTCAACACGGCAAGCAAGCATCTGCTGGTGTACGTGTCGGGTCTCGGGCCTCAATTGGCGCAGAACATCATCGATTACCGCAAGGAAAACGGCGCTTTTCCTTCGCGCAAAGCATTGAAAAAAGTTGCCCGCATGGGCGATAAGTCATTTGAACAATGTGCGGGGTTCCTTCGTATCCCCGATGCGGAAAACCCGTTGGACAACAGTGCGGTACATCCCGAAAGTTACTGCATCGTGGAGCGGATGGCCGAGGATATGAACGCTACGGTGAACGATTTGCTGAAAAACGAGAGTCTGCGCAAGCAAATCAAACCCGAAAAATATGTGACGGACAAAGTGGGGTTGCCTACATTGAACGACATCATGCAGGAATTGTCCAAACCGGGACTGGACCCGCGCACGCAAGCCAAAGTGTTCGAGTTTGCGCAGGACGTGCATCGTCCGGAAGATCTGAAGCCGGGCATGGTGCTGCCGGGCATCGTTACCAACATCACGAATTTCGGTTGTTTTGTGGATGTGGGCGTGAAGCAGGACGGGCTGGTGCATGTGTCGCAACTGGCCGACAAATATGTGTCGCACCCGTCGGAAGTTGTGAAGTTGAACCAGCACGTGAAAGTGAAGGTGCTGGAGGTGGATTTGGCGCGCAGCCGGATTTCGTTTACGATGAAGTTGGGGAAAGAGAAATCGTAAAGTAGAAGTTCGAACCGACGTCGGGTTCCGATTCCACCCAAATTTTTCCGCCCATCATTTCCACCAAACTTCGCGAAATGGCCAACCCGATACCCGTTCCGCCGATGTTCCGATCGTTGTGCGCTTCCACTTGCCGGAAGCGTTCGAAAATGATGTTCAGGTGATTCGCCGGAATGCCGATTCCGCTGTCTTTAACGTAAAACTGTAATTGGCTGTCGTTCGGCTTGGTATAGCCGAATCGGATGTAACCTTTGTCGGTGAACTTGATGGCATTGCTCACCAAATTGGTCAGCACTTGCTGCAAACGAACGGGATCGACAAGCACCGTTTCGTTCAAGTCGTTGTCGTCGAGGATGATTTCGACTTTTTCTTTGCCTTTCTTTTTCAACAATTCTTGGTAAAGCATCAGCCCGTCTGCCAATAGCCGGTTGATTTCGCATTCGGCCGGCGACATTTTCAACTGTTTGGATTCGAGTTTGGAAATATCGATAATATCGTCCAATAATTGCAGCAGCATTTGACAATTGTCGTTGATAATCTGTACGTATTGAGCCGTTTTCGGCATTGCTTCTTCGTTTTGCAGCAGCAACGACGCAAATCCCACGATTCCGTTCATGGGTGTGCGTATTTCATGCGACATGTTTGCCAAAAACGCCGATTTCAAATTATCGGCATCTTCGGCGTGTTCCTTAGCCTTTACCAAATTTTTCTGCGCTATGTCTTTTTCCAATGCATTGGAAACAATTTGCGCAATGCTTTGGATGAAAGATATTTCGCTGTATTTCCAATCGACAATGTGCCGATTGATGGAACATTGCGTCAATACCATCATTCCGCAAGTAATTCCGTGTTGCGAAAAAGGAAATGCATATAATCTTTTAGCGGAATCCTCGCTGTAATAAGGCTTTATAAAATCGTGCAGGTGTTCGTAATCGTACACCAGCACAAAGTCGTTTTTGATGTGTCCGGCCCATTCAAAATAAACATCGGCGGGTATGTCGAAACTTTTTTCGTGTTCGGCGGGCAATTTGTGCGACTTCCAAAAAATCCGAAGCGGAGCGCTCGAATCGTCCGCCGGCCGGTGCATCAGCATAATCGTGCACAAATGAGTATAATCGGCAATCCACGTGATGATATGCTGCAACGAATCGGTTAAGTCGTTGGTATAATGCAGTTCTTGCAAAATTCGACTCATCAACTGTTGCTGTTCCAGATTTTCCCGAACTCTTTGTTCGGCAGCTCTTTGTCCGCTTACATCTCTGAATGTCAATATAATGCCTTTGACACCTTCGTTGTCCAACGCATTTCGCCCCACGCCTTCCACAGTAACGATCTTTCCTCCGGAGCCGATGATGCGCAACGAGATCAGGTCGGGCAACACATTGTCGGGAATATTCTCGCCCAGGGTTTTTTCCATTTCAAACACCGCATATTCCATATCGCTCGGATGCACGTACTCGAAGATGTTCCTGCCGAGCATTTCCTCCGACGTATAACCCAGCATTCTTGTGCCGGCGGGCGATATGTAGCTTATCGTGCCTTGAACGTCTACAATGACGATCAAATCGGACAATTGATGTACGATGGTTCGAAATTTCGTTTCGCTCTCGTACAATTCCGCATTGCGAATTTTTATTTCGTCCTCCAACCCGACGCGGTATTGTTGCAACTCGGCTTGAATAGCGTCTTTTTGTTCTATTTCGCGCGCCAAACGCTCGTTCAAGTCGGACAATTCGGTGTTGGCCGCATACAATTCTTCGTTGATCGAGGTCAATTCTTCGTTGGAAGTGTCCAATTCCGCCGTCCGCTGCCGTACCAGCGTTTCAAGTTTATTTTTGTACTCGTTCAGTTCCTTTTCGATGCGGTTGCGCAGTATGGCCGTTGCCAACACGCCGGTTACTTTCCGTATGAAAGTGATATCATCCGCACTCCATTTGGTTCCCGTAAGGCGGTCGATGTTCAGAAATCCCATTTTTTTGCCGCCGTGTTCCATGCTCACGAACAGAATGGCCGCATTATCGTAATAGGGAAACACCGCTCTGATTTCCGAAGGCAACTCCTCGAAAGTATTTGCGCAAATAATCTTGTCCTTATCGAATATCCGACGGGCTGTCGGAAAATTTTCGTAGGCTATGTTCTGGAATTGGTCTATCAGTACGGGAATTCCTTCGCCGCACCACTCGAATGTGTTGCTGACGAACTGCCCGTCGAGCGAGTTTTCGAATATGGCTACCGAAGAAGCATCGCAATATTTACCCAAACGGGCAATAATATCGTCGATGGTAGAAGGCAGATCATCCGTCAATTGCAGTTGTTGCAATATTTCCGTCATGAAAGTCTGGTGCTCCAACAGGACACGCAATTTTTCGATTACGCTTTTATATCCGGAACCGCTCGAAGGTGTAACGCCTTCGAATAATTGCAGCCGACGATTCAATATCTCATTTTCGTCGCGGCACAAGTTTAACATGGCTTGAAGCTCTCCGACTTGTTTATCGCTTGCAGATTGGGTACTCACAAAGAATCGATTTGTATATTTTTATAATATAACGCTTCCCTCAAAATATCGTTCAATATCGGTTTGTTAGGAATTGTACGGCCTGACTGTGGCGGGATTCTTAACCAAACGATGTTGAATTGTTTAAACACGATCATTTGCAAAGTTATGATATTTTTTCGTATCATTTCAATGTTTTTTGTTGATACTTCGCACAGCCGTGTTTTATGATATTTTTCTTTACGTCTTTGGCGCGAAATGACCGCGCAAAGCACAAAATAACCCCGCGTAAGATATAATGGAAATTGTATTAACAATAATGATACCGTTTTTCAGTTAATTAGTTAAATAACGTTAAAAAGAAATCGGTTTTAGGGAAAATACATATTTTTATCGCCGTTTTGGGAAGCCTTTATTCATCATTTCTCGCAAATGAAAACTCGCCGGTCGGATGTCGAATATCGAACGAACAATCGGGTGCAGGAAATATATCGGTTTTCCCGAATCACTTAATAATTTAGTTTTTACGAATGAAGAAAAGGAATATCTGGTGGATTGTCGCAGCTGTAGTTATCATTGCCGCTATCGTTTGGTTCAGTCGTTCCAAGCAAAAAACCGACGTAGTGCTGATGACCGAAGTCATGCAAGGCGAATTTGAAGTGCTGGTAACCGTTACGGGCGAACTGCAAGCGATGAATTCGGCGTTGATCACGGGGCCGTACGACTTGCGTTCGGGCGTGTTTCGCTACGGCGAATATAAAATTCAGGACTTGGTGGTTGAAGGTACCGTAGTCGATTCGGGCGATGTAGTGGCCGTTCTCGACAAAAGCGCGGCAGGAAATTCCTTGCTGGACGTGGACGATCTTATCGAAAAAGCCGAATCGCGATGCCTCACCACCAAATTGGATACCACGATGACACTGCAAGCGCTTCGCGACGATTTGCTGAATAAAACGTTTGCCGTGGAAGAAGCGGGGATCAAATTGGAGCAATCCAAATTCGAACCGCCCGCAACCATCCGGCAAGCCGAAATAGACTTGGACAAAGCCAGACGCGCGTTGGAACAGGCACATGCCAAATACGAACTCGAAAAGCAGAAAGCCAAAGCCAACATGAACGAAGCCGATCTCGATCTGGCCCGCAGGCAACGTCAGCGGCAACAGATGCTCGAAATACTGGATCAGTTCACCATCCGTGCGCCCAAAAAGGGAATGGTGATTTATTACCGCGAACGGAACGGGCAAAAACGAAAAATCGGTTCCGTGGTCAGTCCGTGGGATTTAACGGTCGCCACCCTGCCCGACATGTCGGTGATGATCTCGAAAACATACGTTAACGAAATCGATATCAGCAAAGTAAAAAGAGGGCAGCAGGTGCGTATCGGCGTGGATGCTTTCCCCGACAAGAAATTCACCGGCGAAGTGACGCACGTGGCCGATGTGGGGGAACAACTGTCGGGCACCGATGCCAAAGTATTCGAAGTCACGATTAAAGTCAACGAATACGACCCCATCATTCGTCCTTCGATGACCACGGGTAACGCTATCATCATCAACACGCTGTACGACGTGAAGTATTTGCCGATCGACGCCATATACAGTCAGGACAGCATTCCGTTCGTATACGCGAACGGCACCAAACGGGTGGTGCTGCTCGGCGAAACCAACGAAAATCAAATCGTTGTGGAACAAGGGTTGGATGTCGGCGACAAAGTATATATCTCGGTTCCCGAAAATTCGGATACGTGGAAAATGGCGAATGAGGATTTGGTACCGGTCATCAAGGAACGCCTTCTTCAAAAGAAGAAAGAAAAAGAAGAAATGGAGCGTAAAGCCAAAGAAGAAGAGAAAAAACGCCAACAACGGGGAGGACGTCCGGGCGGCCCGCCGCCGCAAGGAATGCCGCCGAGACAACAATAATTTTTTCCTGTCATGAATACCAAAAACAAATAGGACATGCGTTTTTTCAAGAGATACATGCATGATATCCGGATCGCCGTAGAGTCCATCCTTTCCAATAAGTTGCGCTCGGTGCTCACCGCATTGGGTATTATCTTCGGAGTGGCTGCGGTAATCAGCATGATGGCTATCGGCAACGGCGCTCAGCAGGAAATCCTCGAACAGATAAAAATGGTCGGGGTCAACAATATCATCATCACACCGATTCTTCCGCAGGAAGAGGATGAAGAAACCGGCGAAGCGGCAAACGGCGAAACGGGGCAAAAAAAGAAATTCTCGCGCGGTTTGACCATGTCCGATGCCTCGGCAATCAGAGACATCGTGCCGTCGGTGAATGTGCTGAGTCCCGAAATTACGTTCAGTTCGCATGTCATACGCAACGGCAAGCGCGAGCAAGCCAAGATCGTGGGCGTATCCAAAGAATTTTTTCAATTGTACGATCTGCCTTTGGAAAGAGGTTTCGTGTTCGACGAATTTCAGGAAGAAAACGGCGTGACCGTTTGCGTGATCGGGGCCAACATTCGCAGCCGTTTTTTCAACCAATCGGAGCCTGTGGGGCAATACATCAAATTCGCCGACGTTTGGCTCAAAGTGGTCGGCGTGTTGGAACGCAACAACGTAACGGTTACGGGGCACCAGCAAACGGGCGTGAACGTGATCAACGACAATATTTACATTCCCACCAAAACCATGCTGATGCGTTTCAAAAACAGAGCGTTATCGGCCGTCAGGTCAACGGGAAGCAGCATGCGCCGGGGGCGGATGGTTGTTTCGGAAAGCGCTTCCGATACCAAGAAGAATTATCACCAGTTAGACCGCATCGTGGTGCAGGTGAAAGAAACGGAGCAGATTACCCCGACGGTGGAATTGCTCAGCAAGATGTTGTATCGCCGCCATTCGGAAGTACGCGACTTCGAGATCACCGTGCCCGAATTGCTTCTGAAACAACAGCAGCGAACCAAGGAAATTTTCAATATCGTGTTGGGCGCCATTGCGGGCATATCGCTGCTGGTGGGCGGCATCGGCATCATGAATATCATGTTTGCTTCGGTGATGGAGCGTATCAAAGAAATCGGAACCCGTATGGCCATCGGCGCAAAAAAGAAAGACATTGTCGTTCAATTTTTGTCGGAAGCCGTATTGATCAGCGTTACGGGCGGATTGATCGGGGTGATCGTGGGCGTTATCGCCTCCTGGATGATCACGAAAATTTCGGGAATTCTCACCATCGTTTCCGTTACATCCATTTTGGTTTCCTTTTTGGTGTCGGCAACCATCGGTATCATTTTCGGTTATTCGCCTGCCAAACGCGCCTCGGAAAGAGATCCGATAGAATCGTTGCGGTATGAATAAGATTGCAAGGTCGTAAGATTTTGTAAAAATGTGTTCGGTTTTGCAACAAAATGTTCGGTTTTGCAACAATTTTTGTCGGTGCGAAAATGGCAATATTCAGATAATCAACAATTCGGTAATTTAGGCATAAAATTCGCTGTAAGCGTTAACAATGTTGAAACAATAGAATAAAACTTTTATACACTGTTTTTGATGAATCGTATTTTTTTGATTTTCGCCGGTCTGATCTTATCGGCGCTAAACTTGTCGGCGCAAGAACAACAGGCTTCGGGTGCGAAGTATGTATTCACATTGGACGACGTCGTTCGCATCGCCAAGGAACAATCGCCCAGAGCTATTGTGGCGCGGCATCAATTTCGCGCCAGCTATTTCAATTTTCGCGCATACAAGGCCAACTATTTGCCGAAACTCACGTTGAGGCTTGATCCGGTAACTTACGATCATTCGATACGCTCCACCCCGACCGTCGATTCGGCCGGAAACTACCGGATAAGAGAAGCGCGTGCAAATACGCTTACATCGACAGCCGGATTGGCTCTTTCTCAAAACGTGGGGTTGACGGGAGGTAACGTTTCGTTGGGTTCCGATTTTTCGCGAATCCAAAATCTGGACGACGATTCCGATCAAAAAACGCAATTTACCACTTCGCCCATCGGGATAACGCTCAATCAACCGCTGAACGGCTATAATGAATTGAAATGGGAAAAAAGGATCGAACCGGAACGTTTCAACGAGGCGAAGCAGCAATTTCTCGTTCGAATGGAAGATGTAGCATTGACTGCCGTAGATCGGTTTTTCGCATTGGCGTTGGCGCAGATCAGCCTGAACATGGCGCAAACCAATTTTACCAACAGCAAAGAACTTTATGAAATATCGCAAGGTCGATACCAAATCGGAACCATTGCCGAAGATGCTTTGTTGCAGATGGAGCTGAGATACATGCAAGCGGAAAGCAAGCTCAATCAGGCAAAAATAGATATAGAAACGGAACGAAGCTCGCTGCGTTCATTTCTGGGGTTTAAGGATAACGTGGAAATCATTCTGCAAACCGAATCCGAGGTTCCGAATTTGAAAGTGCCGTACGATAGGGCTTTGGATTATGCTTTGTCGCAAAGTCCCGATATTATTTCGTACAACATACAGTTGCTGGAAGCCGAAAAGGAAGTGGCGCGAAGAAAATCGCTGAAAGGCGTTACCATGACTTTAGGCGCATCGTTCGGGCTGAACAAGACCGCATACAACTTCAGCGACGCGTATACTCCGAAATACGACGACCGCGAAAGGGTGAGCCTGGGGATCAATATACCCATTCTTGATTGGAATCAGGCAAAAGATCGCTACCGCAACGCACAATCGGAATTGGAGGTGATCGAAACGCAAACGAAGCAGGCCGAAACCGACTTTCGGCAAAACGTCTATCTGGAAGTGATGACGTTCAACATGCAGGAGAATCAGTTGCGTATTGCCGCTAAGGCCGATACCATTGCGCAAAAAGGGTATGATGTGTCGCGTCAACGCTATCTGATCGGCAAAGTAAGCGTTACCGATCTCAACATTGCCGATACGGACAAGGATTCCGCAAAAAGGGATTACGTTACCGCATTGAAAACATATTGGCGATCATTTTATACCGTTCGCCGGTTAACGCTGTTCGATTTCCAAAGCAATAAGGTGCTGGAAGAAGATTTCTCCAAAATAACGGGGGAATAGGATAGCCGGTTTCGAGGGAAATGATGAAATGTCGGTACGCGAAAACGTTACCGACATTTCTTTTTTTACTTCACGCTACATCCTGTCCGGAGAATCGATTCCCATCATATCCATTGCCGTACGGATTACTTGCGCCGTATCTTTCGACAAAAGAAGTCGCAAAGCGCGAACGTCCGGGTTTTCCTCTTTCAGAATCGAATAATCGTGATAGAATTGATTGTATTCCTTGGCCAATTCGTACACGTAGTTGGCAATCAGTGCGGGGCTGAATGTTTCCGCAGCGGCCGTAACCGTTCCGGGG
>JAVBRP010000148.1:0-2896 GCA_031547815.1 Bacteroidales bacterium
GGCCGTGCTCATTCTCTCGTTTTTCTCCGAAACGGGAAAAGGCGCGCCTTCCGCCGGAAAATTGCTGAAAGATATTTTCCGAAACCCGCTCATACTCGGATGTCTGGCAGGTATGCTGTTCGGTGTGCTCGGCATCGGCTTACCCGACGCCGTCGATAAACCCGTCGGCGGGTTGGCCGGCGCGGCGTCGCCTTTGGCGTTGTTTCTGATGGGCGGCGAATTCAAATTCGGAAGCCTGAGTAACAACCTGCGGAAAGCGCTTTCGGTAACCGTCGCACGTTTGTTCATCGTTCCCCTTGCCGCAATGCTTGTTTTCATCGCCATGGGGTTCCGAACGTTAGACCTGAGCGTGTTACTCTGCATCTTTGCCACTCCCGCAGCAGTCAGCAGCTACATTATGGCGACCAACATGGGATGCGACGGCGAACTGTCCGGACAAATCGTTGTGCTGACTACCGTCGGATCGAGCCTGAGTATCTTCCTCTTTGTCTATACATTGAGAAGTTTCGGAATGTTGTAAGAGGTATAAGCGGACTTGGTTCGCGGATATTCGAAAATTGCCATACCTTTGTCCGGCGGAAAAATTATTCGTAAAATCACTCCGTACGAATTATACCCGAAATTATGCTCGATTTCACCAAAGGTAAGCCTTGGAAGCTGTTGCTTCAATTTGCCTTTCCGATGCTTATCGGAAACGTATTGATGCAACTCTACAATGTGGTCGACACCTACATTGTGGGCAATTACATCGGTCCCGAAGCGTTGGCCGCGGTGGGCGCTTCCATGCCCGTGCTGTTTGCCCTGGTGTCGTTCATCATCGGCATCACCATGGGGTGCACCATCATAATTTCGCAATATTTCGGAGCAAAGGACATTCCCAACGTGAAGCGCGCCGTCGATACGGTTGTAATCTTCGTGTTCTTTGCTGCGCTGTTCATCATGGTTATCGGATTGCTGTTGTGCGATCCCTTGTTGGAATTGGTGAAAACGCCGACCGACGTGTTCGAAGGCGCGCGCATCTTTTTCCGCATCACGCTCATCGGCATCATTCCGCTGTTCGGCGTCAATTGTATCAGCGCGATACTGCGCGGCGTGGGCGATTCCAAAACGCCGCTCTACTGCATGATCTTCTCGTCGATACTCAACGTGATCCTTGTGATGATCTTCGTCCCCGGCTTGAATTTAGGCATTGCGGGAGCAGCGTGGGCCACGTTGCTGGCGCAATTGGTCACGGTTGTTGTCATGATCATCTGGCTCAACCGAACCAATCCCGTCATCAACATCACTTTTCGCCGCCTTTCTTTCGATCCCGGTATCTTTCGCAGCAGCATACGCATCGGTTTTCCCAACGGGATACAGCAGGCGTTGGTTGCCGTGGGGATGATGGCGTTGCTGGGCATCGTCAACGATTTCTGTAAAGAAAACAGCGATGTGCTGGTTGCCTACTCGGTCGCCAACCGCATCGATTCGTTGATATCCGCGCCTATCATGACATTCTCCATTGCCATTGCCGCTTTTGTGGGACAGAACATCGGCGCGCGGAAGCTCTATCGCGTGTCTTACGGTCTTCGTGCCGCGCTTGCCATGTCGTCCGGATTCACCATCGTTCTTTCCGCCGCAGTATGCATACTCGCCCGCACCATCATGCAGTGGTTCGCTCCGGAAGCGGGGCCGAACATCATCGACATCGGCGGCCGCTACCTGATCATCATGGGAGCGTTTTACATCGTCTTTTCCGTCATGTTTGTTCTTAACGGAGTGATGCGCGGAGCGGGCGACACGATGGTGCCGATGTTCATCACGCTGCTCTCGTTGTGGCTGGTGCGTATTCCCGTAGCAACCGTTTTGTCCAAACATTTAGGGCCCGACGGTATATGGTGGTCGATACCCATTGCGTGGTGCGTGGGAGCGATATGCGCTTTCCTGTATTATCGCTCGGGGCGATGGAAAAACAAAGGCGTGATCAAGCAACCGATTGAAACGACGGAAACTCCTGCCGATATTCCGGCGTCGATATGATTTTATCCCGACTCGGCAGATAAGTAATGAGAAAAGAATAGTTTATCAATGTTTTCACCCCGACCCTAAAGGGAGTTTCGGTATGCCGGTCACCGAAACTCCCTTTAGGGTCGGGGTGAAAACAAAAAGGACGAAGTTATTTATTTCGCATTCCTAAACCGATAAAAAATCAAAAATCAAAAAATCATCAATCGAAATTGTCCATTATCTTTGCCGTTGTATAAATTTGACTTCAAAATAATAATAAAATGTATAGGACACATACTTGCGGAGAATTAAATATCGCTTACGCGGGACAAAAAGTAACGTTGGCCGGCTGGGTGCAACGTATTCGCGAACTGAGCGGAATGACTTTCGTGGATTTGCGCGACCGCTACGGCATCACGCAATTGGTTTTCACCGAAACGGGCAATGTCGCGTTATACGGCGAAGCGAAACGGTTGGGTCGCGAATTTGTGATCCAAGTCGAAGGGCAAGTATCCGAGCGCAGCAGCAAGAACAACAAGATTCCTACGGGCGAGATCGAGATCGTGGTCGAGAAGCTGACCGTGCTCAACAGCGCCGTGCTGCCTCCGTTCACCATCGAGGATGAAACCGACGGCGGCGACGATCTGCGCATGAAGTATCGCTATTTGGACTTGCGTCGAAGCGTTGTTCGTCGCAATTTGGAGTTGCGTCATTGCATGGCTCAAGAAGCGCGCAAGTATTTATCCGACAAGAAATTTCTTGAAGTGGAAACGCCCGTGCTCATCAAATCGACTCCCGAAGGCGCACGCGACTTTGTGGTGCCTTCGCGAATGAATCAAGGGCAGTTCTATGCCTTGCCGCAGTCGCCGCAAACGTTCAAGCAGATATTGATGGTGGCGGGATTCGATCG
>JAVBRP010000037.1:0-5385 GCA_031547815.1 Bacteroidales bacterium
TTCGAATCGGGCATAAATCTTGAATTTTGAATCCTACATCTTGAATTTTCGCTGCTTTTGTTGTACTTTTGCAGCCGAAAATCAAAAACAAATAGAATCATGACAAACAAAGTATGTATCGTAACAATATTATCGATAATGATTGCGATGAATTCATGCGACCCTGCACCGAAAAAACCGTTTACCGGAGCCGAAGGCGAAGTTAAATTGATCACGCTCGACCCCGGCCATTTCCACGCAGCGTTGGTACAAAAAAACATGTACAAACAGGTGAACCCCGTAGTGCATGTGTATGCTCCCGACGGCAACGATCTGAACCAGCATCTGAACCGGATAGAAGGCTTCAACACGCGCGCCGAAAATCCGACTGCTTGGAAAGAAGAAGTATACCGCGGTCCCGACTTTTTCGAAAAGATGATCGCCGAAAAGAAAGGCAACGTGATGGTTACCGCAGGCAACAACCAAAAGAAAACGGGCTACATCAAAGCCACGCTCGACGCGGGTATCAATGTGTTGGCCGATAAACCGATGGCCATCAACAGCGAAAACTTCGAAGTGCTCAAGCAGGCTTTCGAATCGGCCAAAGCAAACAACGTGCTGTTGTACGACATCATGACCGAGCGTTTCGAAATCACCACCATGCTGCAAAAAGAATTTTCGACGTTGCCCGAAGTTTTCGGAACGTTGGAAAAAGGCACGCCCGAAAATCCTGCCGTAACCAAAGAAAGCGTTCACCACTTTTTCAAATACGTTTCGGGTAAACCCAACATTCGCCCGGCTTGGTTCTTCGACGTGGAACAACAAGGCGAAGGCATTGTGGACGTAACCACGCACTTGGTGGATTTGGTGCAATGGGAATGTTTCCCCGACGTGACTTTGGATTACACGAAGGATGTCAATATCGTATCGGCAAAACGTTGGACAACCGACATGGGTAAAGACCAATTTACGCTGGCGACCACATTGCCCGAATATCCCGATTATCTGAAAAAAGACGTCCGCAACGATTCATTATTCGTTTATTCCAACGGCGAAATCAACTACACGCTGAAAGGCGTTCACGCCAAAGTGATTGTGGTGTGGAATTTCATGGCTCCCGAAGGAACGGGCGACACGCATTATTCGATCATGCGCGGCACCAACGCCAACCTGATCATCCGTCAAGGCGCCGATCAAAACTATAAGCCCACGCTGTATATCGAACCCTTGCAAGGCGCCGATGTTGCGGCTTTCGAAAAAACATTGACCGAAAGTCTGAAAAAAGTACAAGCCAAATATGCCGGAATCGAACTGAAAAAGCTCGACACCGGATGGGAAGTGCTGGTTCCCGAAAAATATCACAACGGCCACGAAGCGCACTTCGGCCAAGTTACCGAACGCTACCTGCAATATTTGATCGACGGCAAATTGCCCGACTGGGAAGTGCCGAACATGATTGCCAAATATTACACCACCACCAAAGCCTTGGATGTAGCAAAAGGTAAAAAATAAATTCGCCGATAAGACGACTGAAACAAAAACACCCGACGTGCTTATTCGTCGGGTGTTTTTGTTTTGTGAAAATAAAATGTTGTATTCTGATTCCAATATCGTTCAGTTATACTGTTTGCGGGCAAGTTTTGTACAAATGTCTTTTTCATTTTACCCCCGACCCTTAAACGGATTTAAGGGTGAAAACATTATAAATGCTTTGCGCAAAACTTGACCGTGCTGGGTATCATGATTTTTCACCGACAAATATTTTTTGTCGATCCATAAACGGCCGGTTAACTGTACCGAAAAAATCACTACATTTGAAATTCATTGTGAAATAAACGTTTTTGTATCTATATGTTTTGTTTGCAGCAGATTAGAAAATAAACCCGCGCACTTTTAAGTATCGTATCTTTTTCGTGCGTCAAGCAATATGATAAAACCAATGTAACAACATCAAACAAATTCATCATGAAAACCAATCAATCCAGAAGAAAATTCCTGGCAACGGCAATGACGGGAACAGCGGCAGCCATGGCGGCTCCGGCGGTGCTTGCCGAAACAACGGGCGCCATACCCGCGCCGACCATTATCCCCAAAGAATCGTTCGGCGCCAACGATCGTGTTCGCGTGGCCGTGTTGGGCATCAACGGACGAGGGAAAAATCATATCGAAGGCATCATGAAACAGGCCAATGCCGAAGTGGCGGCGTTGTGCGATCCGGACATGAACATTCTGAGCGAACGCGCCAACGATTTTGAAAAAGAATACAAGAAAAAAGTACTGATCGAGCAGGATTTGCGCAAAATATACGACAACAAAACCATCGATGCCGTAACGTTGGCCACTCCGAACCATTGGCACGCATTGCAGGCGATTTGGGCCTGTCAGGCAGGAAAAGATGTTTATGTCGAAAAGCCCGCAACGCATAATATTTATGAAGGCAGAAAAATGATCGAAGCCGCATACAAATACAACCGTATCGTGCAGCACGGCGTACAGTTGCGCAGCTCCGAAGCCATCAGGGAAGCCGTGCAACATTTGCGCAACGGATTGATCGGCCGGGTGTACATGTCGCGCGGATTGGTGTATCGTTGGCGGCCCGACATCGGAAACAAAGGCGTGTCCAACGTTCCGAAAGGGCTGGATTACGATTTGTGGTGCGGCCCCGCTCCGATGGTTCCGTTCACGAAAAATCTGGTGCATTACAATTGGCACTGGCATTGGAACTACGGCAACGGCGATGTCGGCAACCAAGGCATCCACGAAACCGACCTTTGCATGTGGGGGTTGGACGTCGGGCTTCCCGAACGCATCACTTCGATGGGCGGTAAATTCCTGTGGGACGACTGCAAAGAGGTTCCCGAAATACAAACTTCCATATATCACTATCCCAAGGAAAAGAAAATCATTCAGTTCGAAGTGCGCAACTGGTGCACCAATTTGGAGGACGGCGCCGGCGTGGGAAATCTGTTCTACGGCGACAAGGGGTATATGGTGATCAAAGGTTACGATACTTACGAAACCTTTCTGGGCGAGAAAAGAGAGCCGGGTCCGAGCCGAAAAGCCGGCGGCGACCATTTCAAAAACTGGATCGATGCCATCCGCGCGAGAGACATGAGCCTGCAAAACGGCCCCGTGGAATCGGGCCACCTTTCGTCGGCATTGGCGCACTTGGGAAATATCTCCTACCGGTTGGGGCGGCAGTTGACGTTCGATCCCGTTGCCGAAAAGTTTATCGGCGACGAGGATGCCAACAATATGCTTTCGCGGGAATATCGCGCTCCGTATCTTTTGCCCGAGAAGATTTAACGCAACCGTTTTTTCTCTCTTTGTGCGCGTTTGCAGCGCGTGCAAACTTTCTGCACGAATTGACGCCGAATTATAAAATCAGCGTCGATTCGTGTTTTTTGCGAAAAAACTTTTGTAACTTGCGGACAAAATTCAATGAAAGATGAAACGAACAATATTATCGACCGCATTATTTTTATCGACATGCCTGTTAAGCATTTATGCACAAAGTAATGTGTCGCGTGTGTGGGTTTCCGATCTCGGGAACGGCAATTACCAAAATCCGGTGCTGTATGCCGACTATTCCGACCCCGATGTTTGCCGTGCGGGCGACGATTATTACATGACCTCGTCGAGCTTCAACTGTATCCCCGGTTTGCAAATATTGCACTCGAAAGACCTGGTCAATTGGAAACTTGTCGGATATGCCGCGCCGCGGCTGACGCCCGATTCCGTATTTTCGCGACCGCAACACGGCAACGGCATTTGGGCGCCCTCCATCCGTTTTCATAACGGCGAATTTTATATCTACTACGGCGATCCCGACTACGGCGTATACATGACCAAGACGAAAAATCCCGCCGGCGAATGGGAACCGTTGACATTGGTGAAGCCGGGCAAAGGCTTGATCGATGCCTGCCCGCTTTGGGACGACGACGGGAACGCATATCTCGTGCACGCTTATGCCGGAAGCCGCGCCGGAATCAAAAGCGTGCTGGCCGTTACGCGCCTCACGCCCGACGGTAAAGCAGCCGTCGGCGAAAGCAAAACCGTATACGACGGCCACGAGTCCGACGAAACCGTCGAAGGCCCCAAATTTTACAAATACAACGGCTATTATTACATCTTCGCTCCTGCGGGCGGCGTCAAGACCGGTTGGCAGATCGTGTTGCGTTCCCGAAACGTTTTCGGCCCTTACGAACGAAAAGTCGTCATGGCGCAGGGAAAAACCGAGATCAACGGTCCGCATCAAGGCGGCCGGGTCGATACGAAAACCGGCGAGCATTGGTTCCTGCATTTTCAAGACCTGTATGCCTACGGGCGCGTGGTGCATCTTCAACCGATGGCGTGGAAGAACGGTTGGCCCGTGATCGGCGTCGATAAAGACGGCGACGGTTGCGGCGATCCGGTCATCACATACAAGAAACCCGACGTCGGACAAACATATCCCGTACAAACGCCCGCCGAAAGCGACGAATTTTCGGACAATACGCTCGGCCTGCAATGGCAATGGCATGCCAATCCGCAAGGCTGGTGGTATTTCACCGATGCTGCAAAAGGCAGTTTGAGCCTGTATTCGGTTCCGGTTTCCCGAAATTACAAAAACCTTTGGGATGTTCCCAACCTGTTGTTGCAAAAGTTTCCCGCAAAGGCGTTTACGGCAACCGTTAAATTGACGTTTAAGCCGCATGCGAACATCAAAGGCGAACGCACCGGGCTGGTTGTCATGGGAATGGACTACGCCCTGCTTGCGTTGGAAAATACCGACAAAGGAATGGTGCTGTCGCTCAACCGTTGCCCGGCTGCCGAAAAAGGCGCTTCCGAACAAATCGAGACTTCCGAAACGCTGACCGGCAACACGGTTTACTTACAGGTAAAAGTCGAAGCCGGCGCCGTTTGTACGTTCGGTTACAGCCTCGACGGGAAAAAATATACCGACATGGGCAATAAATTCACCGCCACGGCCGGCAAGTGGATCGGAGCGAAAGTCGGCGTGTTCTGCACGCGCCCCGTCAGCAACAACGACGGCGGAAGAGCGGAAATCGATTGGTTCAGAATCGACAAATAACGCGCGAAATATAACTTTCGAGGATCGTTTTTCCGAAGGTTATCCGCGCCGGCATACGACCTGACGAAATTTTATTACGTCCGAAAGGGAAGCCCGCATCGGTAAATAATTATTGCGCATCGGCCGAAGATTGAATAATTAGTTATACCTTTACGGCAAATTTTATGCTTTTTTACCCATAAATCGATATTCAAATCATGAATGATACTGTTTGCCAAGTCAATGATTTTTTGAAAGAGTTAAAGGCAGAATACAGCAAATATATTGTTTCGCAAACCAAACGGATTATGTTTTTGCTCGACGAGAGAAATTTCCTCCCGAGCTTGTCCGTA
>JAVBRP010000147.1:0-10397 GCA_031547815.1 Bacteroidales bacterium
ATTGCCGTAAGTCCGACAGAATATCGTGTTCCATTTTGCGGAAAGCGGCTTCGCCTTGTTCGGCGAATATTTCGGGCACGGTCATTCCCGCGCGCTGTTCGATCAACTTGTCGGTGTCCAGAAAGTCGAATCCGATCGGCCCGACAAGTCTTTTCCCGATGGTGGTTTTACCGCTTCCGGGAAATCCGATTAAAAATATTTTCATGGATAAGTATACATCAAATTTTGGGTTTCATAATTCCAAGAAACGACACTTCCTTTCTCTGTGGCCCTCAGCGCCTTCTCTGTGGTTCTCCGTGTCTTGAAAACTCATCATAAGGACACTGAGGGCCGCAGAGAAGACACAGAGAACCACAGAGGTTGTTTTTTGTCATGTATTTATCAAAAATCAAAGTTCCGACGATTCATCACCGGTTTTCACACCCGTATAAATACACGCGATTCCGAAACTCAACGTACGAACCGTCACTTTCGAGTATCCGCAACTTTCCGCTATTTTCTTGAAGTAGGCTCCCGAAGGGAACGAACGCACCGAGTCGGGCAAATAAGTATAGGCTCCCGCGTCTTTCGAAACCAAGCGGCCCACGAAAGGCAGTATGCGCAAGAAATAGAAATAATACAGACTGCGGAAAAACCTGTTTTTCGGAACGGAGAATTCGAGAATAACAACTTTGCCTCCGGGTTTCAACACCCGCAACATCTCGTGCAATCCTTTCTCCAAGTTTTCGAAGTTGCGCACGCCGAACGCCACCGTAACCGCATCGAATGTGCGGTCGTCGAAAGGAATGTTTTCCGAAGCGCCGTGCAGCAGCGCGATCTGTTGTCCCAACCCTTTTTTCTCGATCTTTTTCCGACCGATCTCCAGCATTCCTTCCGAAATGTCGATGCCGACGATATGCCGCGGGCGGAGCCGTTTCTGCACGGCCAAGGCCAGATCGGCCGTTCCCGTAGCAACATCGAGTACACGATCGAGCGTGCGGCCGCGCAATTCGTTCACCGCCTTGCGCCGCCATATTTTATCGATATGGAGCGACAGAAAGTGATTGAGAAAATCGTATCGCCACGCGATGCTGTCGAACATCCGGGAAACGGAAGCCGTATCCTTGCCGCCTTCTTCCGTAGGGGAAGGGCCGGAACGAGGCTTATTGTCCGGAATATTTTTTCTTGTAGTCACTGATAAACCCGTAGGAATTGTCGTCGATGCGTATCTCTTCGCGCGTGATGTGTCCCAGCGTCAGGAAAGGCACTTCCGACTCCATCATGAAATCGATGAAATCCGTTTCGCGGGCCATGGCAACGCTCACCACGATACGCGACGGCGACTCGCCGAACAGGAAGGCGTCTTTGCGTATCTCGTCGTCGACCGTGATGTCGAATCCGAAACTGCGCACCATCGCCGATTCGAGCAGGGCCATGAACAGTCCGCCGCGCGACACGCTGTGCGCCGATTTCACTAATTTGCGCGCGATAATCTTTTGGGCCACCCGCAGCAGCTTCGCTTCCGTGTCTATGTCGATTTTCGGCGGCGGCGTATCTTTCATGTCGTGATAGCTGCGGATATATTCCGACGAATCGAGGTTATCCTGCGTTTTGCCGAGCAGATAGATCATATCGCCTTTGTTTTTGAACGACATGGTCATGTGTTGATGCTTGTCGTTCAAAAAAGCGACGGTGCCGATCGAAATACGGTCGATACTCGGTTTGCCCGTCTTTCTTGCGCAGTTCAACCCGACTCCCGATGATGCTATTCCCATTTTTCTGCAAGCCAAAGCAATGTGTTCGTTGATGGCATGCAACCGATGTTCTGTTTCGGCATCGAGCACACCGCTGCAACTCAGGCACCCGGTCAAAATGCGGGGTGTTCCGCCCGAACAGACTACGCGGCGTATCGATTCGGCTACCGCAAGATTGACGGCTTCCGGATATTGCTGTATGTCGACGGCGTTTTGCCGGAAAGACATCGCCAGCGCATGTCGCGCGCCTTTGATCTGCATGACGGCAGCATCGGAAATAAAATTGGTGGTCAGGTTGTTGGTGCCGATCGTGCTGTCGAACTGTTCGGAAAACCGACGCGACGACAACAGATTCGGACAGGTCAGCATAAAATCGGCTATTTCGCGGTTCTCGTCCGGTTGCGGAATGTCCTGCAACGACCGGCCGGAATATTCTTCGTGCATCAGAGGAATATCTTTCTTGGGAACGTCTGCGTCGAACAGCGACAAAAGGTCTCCGGGCAAATCGACGAGTGTTGTTCCGCGGTGCATCACCGCCAACTTGCGATCCGGTATCGCGACGCCGATTTTCACGGCTTGCTTGTTCCATTTACGGTACATTTTTTCCGCATTTAGCGAATATTCCTTATCGATGATCAGGATCACCTTGTCGGAAACACATTCCGTCAACTTCGGAAAGTCGTTCTCGCTTTCGATCAACGCATCGGCGGATAATTCGATACCGGCGGCTCCTGCAACGATCATATCGATACAGGCTCCCAAGATACCCGTCCGTCCGACGTTTTTACCGGCAACGATCGCGCCTTCGTCATGCATATCGCAGATCATTTCATACAAAGTCCTTCCCGCAAAAGCGTTCGATTGAATTTGCTTTTCTTTAGCCGACGCATCGATCAGATAAATCGGGTTTCCTTCGCCGAAACAAGCCGACGAAAGTTGCGCATTCTTATCGATCAATCCCACGGTCAGCAAGTCGACCGTGATTTCCTGCCCTGCCGAGTCGTTGTAACGATTGTCCGCTATGATTGCGGGCGCTCCGAACACATTGCCGTACGTACCGATTTCCTTGACGGCATTTTGTAAATCGGTTTGGCCGGAAACATTAACGGGAATCTCCGAAGTCAACGACAAAAGCGTGGTCGGGAGCTGTGCGCCGCAAACAGACATTTCGCGGTACAGTTTTCCGTTTACGTCCGATACCTGTGCGGCTATGTCTTTAGGCGACGATGCGTATACCGATTCCGTCTTAAACACACACGCATAATCCTCCGTCAAATCAACGATTCCGGGACGATCGTCCGTTTCGCGAACGAGCAAATCGCCGTCTTCATCGATAACAAAACGTTCATTCTTCAAGCGAATCGCGCAATCGTCATACAATCGGTCAATAACGCACTGTTCCCAACGGCCGAGTTCGCGATTTATTTTTCGGGCAACGCGTTCCGAAGTCTTTTCCGAGTCGATCATTTTGTTCCCGTCAAAAATCGGGCTGGTGAAATTCTCCATAAAGGCTGTCTTTTATTGATGTGAACGCCGGCATTACCTGCCGAATGATTATCTTTGCAAAAGTAATTATATTCGGTAAACAAAACACTAAACCGGTCATATTTTGTGTAAAACGGAATGGCTCGGCAGGACGGAAATGCTTCTGAATGCCGAGAATTTGAAGATATTACGCTCGTCGCATATTTTGGTGGCGGGCCTGGGAGGCGTGGGCGCTTATGCCGCCGAAATGCTTTGTCGCGCCGGAGTCGGCCGATTAACTTTGGTTGACGGCGACACGGTGCAGCCGAGCAACCGCAATCGCCAATTATTGGCTTTATGCAGCAACGAAGGCCGCATGAAAACGGAGGTGATGGCGGAACGCTTGCGCGACATCAACCCCGACATTCAATTGGAGCTTATCGGCGAATTTATCCGCGACGAGCGTTTGATCGAAATCGTAAGCCGCCCTTACGATTATGTGGTGGATGCGATCGATACCCTTTCGCCGAAAGTTTTCCTGCTGCACTACGGTCTGCTCCGCAAGCAACGGATCGTCAGTTCGATGGGTGCCGGCGGGAAGCTCGATCCGCTGCAAATACGTGTCGACGATCTTTCGAAAACATACAACTGCCGTTTGGCTTACATTCTCCGAAAACGGTTACGGAAATTGGGCGTCACCGAAGGCATCAAAGCCGTTTTTTCGACCGAGCAGGCCGACAGGGATTTGGTGGAACCTTGCGAGGAACAAAACAAGAAATCGATTGTCGGCACCATCTCCTACCTTCCGGCGATGTTCGGCTGCACGTGCGCGTCGGTGGTCATACGAGACTTGATTCAGTTTAAGGTTTGAGGTTTAAAGTTTCAGGTTACGTGGCTTTGCCCAACTTGAAACCTGAAACTTTAAACCTCAAACTCTTTTATTTTTTGCTTCCGAAGACCTTTTTCAGCAGCACGGTAACTTGCGCGGCGGGGTCTTTTCTGATCTTTATTTCTTCTTCGGCGATCAGGGTCATCAAGCCGTCGATTGCCTTGCCGGTGATGTATTTTTCCAGGTCGGGATTCTGTTTGGCAACGCCGGGTATTTTGTTGTATGCGGTTACCAGCGGGTTCCAATACGATGTTACATTCACTTTATCGATGGCGGTTTTGACGATGGGCGAAAATTTTTCGGTCAACGGAACGGTCGTTTTAACGCGCAAATAATGTGTGGCCGCCGTATCGACACCGTTCAGGATGGCAAAACCGTCGCTGATGGTCATTCCTCTGACGGCGGCGGCAAATACGTCGTATGCGCCTTTGGCCGCTTCTTCGGCTGCCCGGTTCATCGATTCCTCGAATGCCGTCACTTGCTTGGAAAGCCCTACGGTGACCAACATGTTTTTCATCTTTTGCGCTTCGGCGGGCCAAGTGATAAATATTTTCGGGTTTTTATAAAAACCGTCAACTTTCGAGGCCAGACCTGCCGCGTCCTTCGAGCCGATGGTCAGGGCTTCTTTCAACCCCGCAACCACATCGCTGTTGGTCAATGCGCCGCTCGTGCCGGCGCCCGCAACGGTACTCACACTTTCCCACAGACTTTTAGCTCCTTGCGTTTGACAACCGAAACAAACACAAACGGAAAAACAGATCAAAATAAACTTTCTCATGTGTATATTTTTTTGATATTGAATCATTGATACTTCTCGCGGGACGATTTTATACTTTGCGTCTCCGCGTCTTCGCGTGATTATTCTCTCGCAAAGGCGCAAAGACGCAAAGCGAGAATGCAATCGAGCAAAGCTCGCATGCGAGTTTTACATGCCGCAAAAATATCAAAAAAGATTTAAGTTTTGAATTTATTATCGCTCCCGGCACCGGCCGGCCGGCATAAATTTCTGTTTGTAAATACTCCAAAACCCGCTATTTTTGCACCTTTATTTCTGAAAAGGTATGATGTTCGATCGTATCCGAACACTTTTGCAAAAGCCGTTGCCGGGACGTGCGGCTCATTTGGAAATGGCGCCCGAAAGCCGCATCCGGAGTTTGCTTGCCGAAACGCCCGCGCAAGTCGCTCATGCCCGCAAAGCAGCCGTGTTGATATTATTGTACGATATGGCCGGCGAAACTTATACCGTTCTGATTAAACGACCGGTATACGACGGGGTGCACAGCGGACAGATCGCTTTTCCCGGAGGGCGGTACGAGCCGGAAGATCGCGACTTGACGGATACGGCTTTGCGCGAAGCCGAAGAAGAAATCGGCGTCGACCGGCGCGAGGTAACCGTTTTGGGAAGCCTGTCGCAACTGTACATTCCGCCGAGCGACTTTCTGATATTGCCTGTTGTGGGTTGCGTTGCGCATGTTCCGACTTTCGTCGCACAAGCCGGGGAGGTGGACGGCATTCTGCAAGTTCCGCTGAAATCGTTATTCGACGAACGCAATCGTTCGGAAATCGCCATTACCAATGACGAATACGGCACATTTCGCGCGCCCTGCTGCGTCATCGACGGCGAGATCATTTGGGGCGCAACGGCTATGGTGATTAACGAATTCCGAAAAGTGATCGACGACGCCGATTAGTATCGACGCAGCATGGCAAGTTTCCCGAAACATATCATTATTGCGGCATTTTTGGCGGCATTCGCGCAAAGCGGACTGCACGCGCAATCCGACACTTCGTACGTCGAGAAATTCGAGCGCGAATTGGCTCTGCAAGCGTATCTTTCCAAAAAGTATACATCGCTGTCCTATCAATTTCCGTCGGAGACGACCGAACACGAATACCTGCCCAACAGCCGCAGCAAACTCGGCGTCGGGTTCATGTGGAAGGCTTTTGCGCTGTACGTGGGCTACGGCTTCGATTTTCTGAACGATGCCGGCAAGGGGGATACGAAATATTTGGATTTGCAGATGCACTATTACGGCCGGCGGTTTCTGATCGATTTTTTCGGGCAGAACTACAAAGGTTTTTACATGGAATATCCCGACGGCAGCGGGAAATATCTCTTGCGGCCCGATCTGGGGATCAAGCAATACGGTATTTTGGGGCAATACGTTTTCAACAGCAAAAAATTCTCGTACACCGCGGCATTCAATCAAGACGAGTGGCAGAAACGTTCGGCCGGAAGTTTTCATCTCGGCGTAGGCATCTATTACAGCGTGATGTCGGCCGACAGCTCGTATTTGTTGGGCGGCACCATCGTCAATCATCAGGAGTTGCGCAGTGTGCTGTTCGGCCCTATCCTCGGCTATGCGTATACTTTTGCTTTCGGCACCGGCCGCAGACTCTTCGTCACGCCTTCGATCACAGTCGGCCTGCACGCGGGAATTACCGGCACAAACCGGTGGGAGAACAAAGACTTCGATGCCTATCCGTCGTTTATCTCGCGCATTGCTGCGGGCTACAATGCCGATCTTTGGGCGCTCAGCCTGTCGTATGTCTTCAACAAGGTTTCGACGGCGAAATCGGAAGACGCCATGTTGAAAGTCAATACCGCAAAAGCGGAGCTGATTTTCTCCCGACGGTTCAACTTTCATCCGAAAATACCCCGGTTTTTGAAACCGCTGCTTTAAAAGCATCTTTACACCTTTTGGTGCCACATCGAGCCTAAAGTACGAAAAATAAAAAACTTCAAAAATAGTGCGCTGCCGTATGGTTATTTTCAATGTGCTTTATCAGGTATATTATTTCCTCATTGTCTTCGTATACCTCGAAGAACACATACCAAGTCGTACGTTTGTTTTTGGGAAATGACGTATATTCCAAATCTTTACCGCACTTTTTGAAAAAATTGGGGGCTGCCTTGCTTCTTTTTTTCGACAGGTTTTTTTCGATGTCTTCTATCAGTTCCTTAATGTATCGTTCTGCGTCTTCCGGATAACCAAAATAGTCTTTCTCATACAAAATTAACTGTAATTCATAGAAATACAGCCTTACTTCCGGAATAATCAGAACTTTCATTTTTTCCCCTTTTCAAATATTTTCCGTAAGTCTTTCTGTACTCCGCTCAGAAATTCATCCATAGTAATCGCTCTGCGTAAATCATCATCAGGTGCTTTATATTTTCGTTTCGTTTCATCAGGAGTAAGGCGAAACCTGATTCTTCCCCTTTTGATGTATACTTGTTCGTTTACGGCTAAATCAAAATACTTTTTCGGATTGGCGTTAAACTCCTTTGTGCTCACTATTGTCATGACAATATGTTTTTGATGATTAACGCACAAATATAGTGCTTTTTTTATTACATATTTGTTAAATTTGTCATTGAGAATCTTATAAATAAAGCCGGATGAATTTTAATGACAGGTCTTGACACGACATTACAAATTATTCAAAATAAAATCCGTCATGCGGGTATACAAATGCAAGGATGTGTTTCCTCCGCGTATGCTGTGATTTTTGTCGGGATAGATTTGCATTTCGAATTGTCGGCCGGCTTGCACCAACCGCTCGGCAAAAACCATCGTGTTTTGGAAATGAACATTATCGTCGGCCGACCCGTGTATCAGCAGAAATTTACCCTTGAGTTTCTCCGCGTGGTTTATCGGCGAATAGTCGTCGTACCCCGACGGGTTTTCTTGAGGCGTGCGCATGTAGCGTTCGGTGTACACCGTATCGTAGAACCGCCAGTCGGTAACGGGCGCTACCGCAATGCCGAGCTTGAACACATCGGCGCCGAGCGTCATGCAGAGCGACGACATGTATCCGCCGTAGCTCCATCCGAAAATGCCGATGCGCGAAGCGTCGATGAACGGCAGTTCTCCGAAATAAACGGCCGCATCCGTTTGGTCTTGGGTTTCCAACTTTCCCAATTGCATGTAGGTGCATTTGCGAAATTCTTCGCCGCGAAAGCCCGTCCCGCGATTGTCCACGCAAGCCACCGCATAACCTTTCTGTACCAGCATTTGTTTCCACGCCATGCCGTTGTCCCAATCATCGGCCACCTGCTGCGAACCCGGCCCGCCGTATACGAACATCATCAGCGGATACTGCTTTCCCGGTTCGAGATTAGCCGGTTTCAGCATATAAGCATTCAACTTTACGCCCGATCGCGTTTCTACGGTCATCAGTTCTTTATGCACAAAACCGTATTCCTTGGTCTTTTCGACCGACGCCGCATTGTCCTCCAACGTACGAATGAGCGTTCCGGCGGCGTCGTAAAGCTCTATCCGCGGCGGAGTGTCGGCGTTAGAATATTCATTGATGAAATACCGGTAATTTTTGCTGAATACGGCATCGTTCGTTCCGGAGCGCGAACTTATCTTGACCGGTTTTTTCCCGTCGATGCCTGCCGAAAATACATTCCGTCGCAACGGCGATTCGTCTGCGGCAACGTAATAAAACCGTTTCGTAGCGGGATGATAGCCCAGAAACTCGGTAACATCGTAATTTCCCGGAGTAAGCGGGCGGATCGATTTGCCGGTTTTCATATCGTGCAGCCACAGCCGCTTGTAACCGCTCCGTTCGCTCATCATATAAAAGTATTTGCCGTCGGGCGTGAAGTTGACAAAATTGTTATCCGGCTCGTCGATATAATATTTGTCGGTTTCGGAATAAAGAATTCGGGAATTACCGGCAACGGCGTCGGCAAGCAATAAATCCGCGCGGTTTTGCAGCCGGTTGAGCCTGACGATGCAGAGACGCTCCGGGTCGGCCGTCCATTTGATACGGGGAATATATTGCCCGGTATCGGCGCCGACGTCGACCGTTCGCGTTTCTTTGTCCCGTAAATCGTACACAAGCACGCTCACCTCGGAGTTTTTCTCGCCGGCTTTGGGATATTTGAAGGAATAATGTTGCGGATACAGCAGATCGTCGTATTCGGTCATCGCGAACAAAGGCACTTCCCGTTCGTCAAAGCGCATCCATGCAATCCGGCGGCTGTCGGGTGACCATGCAAACGCTTTCGAGAAACCGAATTCTTCTTCGTACACCCAATCGGGCGCGCCGTTGATGATCCGGTTATAAGCGCCGTCGTCGGTGATTGCCGACTCGTCGCCGCCGAGCGTTTTGACATACAAATTATTGTCGCGAACAAAAGCCACTTTACTGCCGTCGGGCGAAAATTCCGCCAACCGCTGCGAACCGTTTTCGGATACGGGCGTGAGTTTCTTTTCGGCGATATTCCAAACGAAATAATCGGCAATGAACGAATGCCGGTAGATAGATCGCGCGTTGGCGCAAAACAATATTTGCCGTTCGTCGGCGCTCAGCGCATAATCATATATTCGGTCGATCTCATATTCGGTATCGTGGGGCAGAGTGAGCAACGTGTCCGTTGCATTTCCTGTCCGATAAGCATATTTTATGATATATTCCGCTTCCGACACGGTATAATGCTCGCCGTCGTTCATCGAGCGTATGCCGTAGATGCCTTGCGCCCTGAAAACGCCGTCGCGAAAAATATCCTCCAACGCGATTTGCTTGCTTTGCGGATAGGCCGCTTGCAACAAGCATAAAAGAGTGAAAATTGTGAACCTGTTTTTCATGAATTCGATTTAATGTCACAAACATAAAGAATATTATCGGAATTTTAACCCCGCGAAAAAATATCCGCATATCAACACTTTTCTTTCGAAAAATGTGTTTTTTTGTATTGTCGTAAAACGTAAACCGGCCGCATGATCAAGTTCCTGTTTTCCCGTCACATAAAAATACGCATTCGCCTTTTGTTGCGTGTTTTCCCGGCGTTCTTTCTATTATTCGGATCGAGCGGCAAAGCGTTTGCCGATTTCGGTATCGAATTGGATGTTGTTTTCAAAGATTCGACCGGCCGATACCGTTTTTTATATGTGCTCGACGCCGGTCCGGTTGCATCCGGCGACACGCTGGCCGCGTTCGACACCCTGTCGTTCAACCGGCAACGGCGCGTGAGCTTGTTCTATACCGTCCCCGCAGCTTCGGATAACATCCTGTCGGTTGTCGACACGGCGGGAACGATCGTATCGAGCACGCCGTTCAGCGTTTCTTCGCAACAAACGACATTTGTGGCGGTGGTCTATACGCATCGGATAAAAGTTGCCGGGAGAGATTATTTGTATCCGCAAAAAAATGAAGATACGCAATCGTATTTTTACTTTTTGCTGATCTTTTTTATGGTCAAAGTCATTATTACCGCAATTTTCATCTTTGCCTCAAAGCTGCCCCGACGGCTGATTTTCATCGCTTCGGGCGCTTATTTGCTCAGCGCGTTTATCGAT
>JAVBRP010000168.1:0-4051 GCA_031547815.1 Bacteroidales bacterium
TCCCAAACACCGTTTTTCAGCATCATGACGGTGCGATAACCGACTTCTTTCAGCATTTCTTCGGCTTCGTCGAAGCCCCAAGTCAGCACGTCGGGCGAATGTGCGTCCGAATTGATGGTTACCGGGATTTTCATCCGGCACATTTCCTCGATGACGCGGCGGCCCGGGAAATAATCGCCGACCTGTCCTTTCTGCATCCCGCGCGTACTCACTTCTACAATGCAATCCGACGCCGCGATTTCTTCCAGCGTGTTCATTACCTGTTCGCGAAAGAAAGGATGCGTATCGGGAATCAGGCAATCCGGGCGATACTGAATCTTGATCTTGTCGATATGACCGATGATGTCGGGTTTCATGGTGCGCACCATTTCGCGGGTGTATTCGAAATACAATTGCACGGGCAGCAGCGGATCATTGTCCGTCACTTCGCGCCAGCCTTTGAGAAACTCCTCGTGCGGCCCGTCGATGCACCAGCGCTGCCCGCCGGGGCGCACGCCGATGAGATGCACCGATCCGATAATGTAATCCCATCGGTAATCGGAATATAAAGCCCTCACTTGGTCGAGAATATCGGGTAAAAAATCGGCTTCGAGTCCGCAATAAATATCCAATCGCCCGGTATATTCTTTCTTCAAACGATGAATTTCTTTATGGTAATCCCCGATACGCGCCGGATTCATGGTCCAGCTCGTGGGAAAATTGACCGGAGCGTGCGCCGAAAATCCCAGCGCGGCCATTTTCAACTTAACGGCCTCTTCGGCAAAGCAAACCGCTTCGGCGCGACCGTCGCAAAAAACGGTATGGGTATGGTAATTGGTTGTCATGGATATATTTTGGAGGACAAATATAGTTTGTTTTAGCGGATTTCGGTTTCGGGTTTTCAATGACGCAGGCGGTAACCTATCGGGTCTCAAAAACCCGGCAGGTTTTCCGGCAAGACCTGTCGGGTTTTAAAACCGAGCTTACGGGTTCGCCGAAGGTAAAACTTAACCGCGCATTCCTTAATCCTCCGATGCAGCGGCTTGGCATATTTCCGCCAATGCGTCGATCCATTTCGGATCGTCGTTGAGGCTTTCCGCAAGAATATAATCCTTACCGCCGTGTTCCAAAAACGTTTCCTTATATTCGATGCCCAATTCTACGGTCGTTTCCAGACAATCGGCAATAAAAGACGGCGCCGCCATCAATACTTTAGCGCCTTTGCGTGCGAGATGTTTCAATACGTCGTCGGTAAACGGCTGCATCCATCGGCGGGACATTCGCGATTGGAAGGCAACGGTGTATCGATCGGCGGCCAATCCGAGCCGATCCGCCAATTTTCGCGCCATATCGTAACATGCGGCTTTGTAGCAGCTTTCCGATGCCGACGGGGTGTCGGGACGCGACAAGCATTCGCACGGCCCTTCACGACGGCATTTTTCGGGAAGATGACCGAGCGGCAGCCCGTGGAAACTGAAAACGACGCAGCGATCGTGTTCCGGGCGACAGGACGCAATTCGTTCCGTCCATGCATCCAAAAAACGCGGATGATCATAAAATTGCTTGACGATGCGGTATTCGGGCTGTTTCGACCAGCGGGCGAGGTGTTTTGCTACGGCGGCTCCGGCGCTTCCCGCGGTAGAATCGGCATATTGCGGAAAGAGCGGAACGACGGTCAACCGATCGTATCCGTTTCGGCTCATCTCGTTCATGACGCCGGCCATGTCGGGGTTTCCGTAATTCATGGCGAGGCGGACATCGGCTTGACCGGCGAGCCGTTTTTGCAACAAGTCCCGTACTTTTTCCGAATGTATGCGAAGCGGCGAGCCGTCTTTCGTCCATAATCGTCGATATTCGGCCGCCGATTTCGGCGCTCTGAAGGGGACGATCATCCAATTGACCAAAATTTTGCGCCACAACCACGGAATGTTGATGACATGCGGATCGTTCAAAAAGAGCGCGAGAAATTTCCTGACGTCGCGGACATCGGGGCTGTCGGGGGTTCCGACATTGACTAAAAGTACGGCTGTTTTCACGTTCTTGGGACAGGTATACCGTTGTTATGCTTCACGCGGGATGTTTTTTTGCGTTTTGCGTGTGTTTGGTTTCCGCAAAGGTATATTTTTTTGCGGGAGTATTGTTTGTATCGTCAATTTGTTTACCTTTGCCCCGCAAAACGGTGAGATGGGTGAGTGGCTTAAACCAACAGTTTGCTAAACTGTCGTACGGGTAACTGTACCGAGGGTTCGAATCCCTCTTTCACCGCAAAAACCGGTACGGAAACCGCAAAAAATGACGCCCGATTTTACCTCAAAGTAAAATCGGGCGTTTTGGTTATAACGGATCAAGCGCAAAAATATGTTGTCGGGAAACACATCGCTACCGCAAATCCCGTTTAAATTCGTGCCTGCCCGAAGGCACGGACTTTTGAGAATTTTTGGCGTCGTCTTTCGGCGCGCTTTGTGTATTTGCGGGTGTTGTCTTCGTGCTTTGCGCGTTGCGCGCTGATGCCGGAGCGCCTTTTTTGTCCTTTGCGTCTCCGGGCGTATCTTTTTGGCCTGCTGAAGTTATCTTCATCACTTTCGGCGCTTCCTCCGTTTTGGCCTCGCTCGGATTTTCGGCATCGCGACGGAAAATATCGTATTTATCGGCCGGTCGGTATTTGATCAGCCATTTGAACCCGAGCAACGTCAGTTCATCTTGGCTGAATTCGTTGGGCGGAATCATTTCGCCTTCCGGAGATTCGATGTGTTTCACCTCTTCGGCTTTCCGGTCTTTGATGAGGATCACCACATTGGTGCTTTTCAGCTTATTGACCCCCGTGACGTCGGGGCCGTCTTTGATGTAATACACCGTTTCGCTGTCGCCGTAACCGTCCACCTTGTAAAGCTCGTTGTCTTCACGAAAGAAACCGACTATTTTTTTTGCTTTGATCTGGTTGAAACCCACCGTATCTTCCTTTTGAGTGATAAACCCCTTGTTCAGCAGGTTCATTCGTTTGGGATGTTGATTTTCGGTCTCTATTTCGATATATTCGGCGGTCATTTGGTTGCCTTGCGCCCATATCACCGGATCGACATACATGTGTATGACGGAATCCCGGAGGGTCATGGACAACGAATCGCATCGGCCCTGCATGTCCAAGCTGTAAAATTTCGTTTTGTAGTATGCTTTCAGGATTTTAAAGCCCGACGTGTCGACATCCGAACGCAACGTGTCGGCATGCAGAAAAAGCGAATCTTGTTTCCCCGCCATGATCAGCAACGCACGCTTCGTCAACCACGCTTTTTCCGTCGGTCGGTTGAATTCGCCTATTTCGCCTCTCAAAATCACGTTGTTGGTGGTGTCCACAATATCGATGTTGCCGAAAGCGCGTCCGTTGCCGGTTTTGCTTTCGTAATACAACGTGTCGCCGTGCACGGTCGTGCTTCCGCTTTTGATCCAAGCGTTACGGCGAAAGAGCGCCACCGTGTCGTTGGTGTTGTACCAACCGCGTTCGCAATAAATGGTATCTTTTTCGTTTTGGATGAAAGTAGGCCCCACAAAGTCGGCCACTTTTGAGTGCACGTTGTAATTCAACGTATCCGTAACGATCGTGTAATCGGGCGTATTCAAAACAACATCTTTCTTGAAATAGAACATGTTGATGTCGCGATGATAATAGCCCAGCTTGCTCACCATGTCGTTGCCCTTGTTGAAAATCTCGGCTCCGACCAAGTAATACGCAATGTTGGTATTCAAATCGTAGTACAGATGTTGCGTTTTCAGAACCGCATCGGCATCAACGAGCACCACGTGGTCCCAAATTTCCGCGAACTTGATGTTCCCCTGATATTTGGCGAAATCGCCGTCCACCGTAACACTACCGTCGGTTTTGGTAATATGCACTTTGCTGAAAGCGTCCAACGTGTTGTGCAGGCTGTAATAATAAGCGCTGTCGCAAGTCATGATGATGTCGTCGTGCCTGAACTCCACGTCGCCGATGATTCGTTGCGCGTCGGGTGCGATTTTATCATCGAATTCCAAACTGTTGTATCGCGTTACCTCAATTTTCTTGATCGGCGTGGTGGTT
>JAVBRP010000017.1:0-6427 GCA_031547815.1 Bacteroidales bacterium
GTCGGTCGTGTAGACGATGCTTACGGCGATCGGAATTTTTTCTGCACCTGCGATAAGTGAATCATTTTTGATTTTTGATTTCTCATCATCGTATATATACTTTATGCGGTCAAGTTTTGTGATATTTTCTTTTAGTAAAACCTCTCTCCCCGACCCTCTCTCCACAGGAGAGAGGGGGACGCGCTTTGTACCGGAATAGTGGACTGCGCAAGGGCTCCCTCTCCCTGTGGAGAGGGCGGGGGGAGAGGTCATGAAAAGCGATGGTGAATAATTCAGTATAAAAGCAAATCCAACACCATGAAAAAAATATTCTTTATTTCGACACTGTTACTGTTAGTTATCAGTGCATCCGCGCAAAAAAGCGGCGAAAAAACGGGTGCTTTGCTGTGGAAAATTTCCGGAAACGGATTGACGCAGCCGTCATACATCTTCGGCACGCATCATCTTTACCCGCTGAGCTTTTTGGACAGCATTCCGGGTGTGAAACAAGCATTCGCGTCGTGCGAGCAGATGGCAGGGGAACTGCTGTTGCACGATATGGCAGCGTTGACCATGGAAATGCAAAAGGCGGGAATGATACCTAAGGACACAACGTATCAAATGCTGCTTTCGGCGGATGATTGCCGATTGGTCGACGAACAACTGACCGCGTTTTTCGGAACCGGGCTGCAAACATTCGGAATGTTCAAGCCGTCGATGATCAGTTTGACCTATACGGCTGTTTTCTATCAAAAAACGTTTCCGCAAACAAATCATGCGGAAGCCATGGATTTGTGGTTTCAGAATCAAGCAAGCGCTCGTAAAATTCCCGTTATCGGTTTGGAAACCGTGCAAGATCAAATCGACGCCATATTCGATGTTGTTTCGTTGAAACGCCAAGCATCCGATTTGGTTTGCATGCTGAAAAATACCGAAAGTATGTATGCCGATGCGCATAAATTGAATCGGCTGTATCGTTCGGCCGATCTGGCGGGGATGTCGGGAATGCTTCGCGCAGCCGGCCCTTGTCCGTGGAGCGCCGAGCAGGAAACCGCCATCAACAACGCACGCAACGAACGGTGGTTGAAAAAACTGCCCGCAATTATGGCCGATAAATCGTGTTTTGTGGCTGTCGGCTGTATGCACCTTGCCGGCGAAGCGGGACTGTTGGCGGGCTTGGAACAGGCAGGTTATACGGTTGAAGCGGTGCGGAAATAACCTTTGTCTGTTATCGATATACAATCGTATACCCCGCCGATAAAATCATTCATTGTAACTCCACCGTAGCGCTGATCGGCAAATGGTCAGAATAGGGTACCCGGAAAGTGACGGCGTCGACGCCTTTCCACCGGTTCGGCGGGTAACAAAAGATGTAATCGATCTTTGATTTCGGTGCGTTGGCCGGAATGGTAAAATCGGGACTGCAAAGGCGTTTCCATGCGGCCATTCCTTTGTCGATTTCCTCCGAATCGGGTTTTGCATTGAAATCGCCGCACACGATAACCGGGTAGATTTCGGGCAACAACACTTCATTCAGCTTTTTCACCTGCACTTGTCGTTCCTGCGTGTTGGTGTAATCCAAATGCGTACACGCAAAGGTGAAATATCGGCCCTCCTCAAATTCTACGTCGGCAACCAAAACGGCGCGCTGTTCCTTTCCGTTCTCCGTTTTCGGCAGATAGATGCGCTCGACCGATGCCAACGGAAATTTTGAAAGTATGCCGATGCCGTAGTAACCGCCCGCATAAGGGATGGTTTTTCCGTAAGCGGTGAGCATGCCCGTGCGGAAACCCAACTCGGTGACAAAATCTTTCCCGTGTTGTTTGGGAGCGCGGTCGCGATAGGTACGGCAATCGACCTCCTGCAAAGCCACCACGTCGGGGTTCTGCTCCTTGATAAACGCAGCCAACTCTTCCAGCGAAGCCAATTCTCCGAATCGAAGATTATAACAAAGGATTTTCAGACGAACGGGAGTTTCTTGCGCACACAACAACCCGGAAATGCAGGCCGTCAAAACAATACAGATAAGAAATCTTATTTTCATTTTCGTGATTTTTCGGATAAAGATAAGGTTAAAATCCGGTGCAAAATTGATAAAAAATATGATACCCTGCACGTCCGGGTATTACTTTCGGCGAGGGTCCCCATAATCCGCAACACCACACCGCTTCAATAAAAAAAACGGATCATAACCAATATCAATACATGCAAATATTGCCCGAGTTCGTCTCTCAGAAAATGTAATGCTTTTGTGATATGTTTTTCCACAGTTTTGATATTGATGTCGAGAAATTCGGCGATGTCTTTATTCTTCAAATGATATTGCCGGCTCAACAAAAAAATGCGTCGGGTCTGATCGGGTAAGGTTCTGACAAGTTTTTTGATCGTATCGCTCAATTCGGGCGACTGCATGTTGTCGACCTCCGCATCGGCCGGAAGATACGCCCCGTCGACGGCTTCATATTCCGATAAGGACTGTTGCAAATATCGGTTTTCGACGCTTCTGCGTTTCAAATAATTACTTGCTTGGTTGTGGACGGAAGTAAAAAGGTATGATTTCAACGACCGTATTTTTCCTATCTCTTCCCGATCGGCCCACAATTGCGAAAAAACATCCTGCACGACGTCTTCGGCCACCGCCGGCGACTGAACAAAACGATAAGCGTAAGCCCGCATCGAAAAATAAAATTGTTTGAACAATTCTTCAAAAGCCGCTTCATCACCAAAAATAAGCCGTTGATTTAGATTATCATGCATCTTTTAATCAAAATCGGGATCGAATTTTTCCGTCGGAAAACACATCATGCCTGCAAAAATACACAAAACAACAAAGCGGAAAAAGAAATGTTATGTGTACGGGTACACCGTCCCGGCAGCCGCAAAAGCATCATCGCTAAATATTATTTCGATTTGATGCCTCCGGTTCATCCTTTTTGAATATTTTTGTACTTTATTTTTCGGACAATTTTCGGAAGAATAAATATGGTTTGAATTTATAATCAGTTTTTTATTAATTAATTTCAATATGACAAACAATCAGAAGTTAAAACAATGGGTCGGGGAATGGGCAGATTGGTGCCAACCCGAAAGTGTATATTGGTGCGACGGCTCGGAAGCCGAAAACAAACGCCTTTTGGACGGAATGGTGGCAAGCGGAATGGCCGTTAAGCTGAACGAAGCCAAACGTCCCGGTTCGTACTATTTCCAATCCGACCCCAGCGATGTGGCACGTGTGGAAGATCGCACCTTCATCTGTTCGAAGACGAAGGAAGAGGCAGGCCCCACCAACAATTGGGCCGATCCTGCGGAAATGAAGAAATCCATGCGCGAACTGTATAAAGGCTGTATGAAAGGCCGTACGATGTACGTCATTCCTTTCAGCATGGGCCCGCTCGGATCGAACATCGCCCACATCGGCGTCGAAATCACCGACTCGCCTTACGTGGTGGTCAACATGCGCATCATGACCCGTATGGGCCAAAAAGTGCTTGACGTGTTGGGCGACGGCGACTTTGTGCCTTGCGTACACTCGGTAGGCGCTCCTCTTGCTCCGGGCGAAAAAGACGTGAAATGGCCTTGCGCTCCCATCGAAAAGAAGTACATCACCCATTTCCCCGAAACCCACGAAATTTGGTCGTACGGTTCGGGTTACGGCGGAAACGCGCTGTTGGGCAAAAAATGCTTCGCGCTGCGTATCGCTTCCGCGATGGCAAAAGAACAAGGCTGGTTGGCCGAGCACATGCTGATCCTCGGTTTGACCAATCCTCAAGGCGAAAAGAAATATGTTACCGCCGCTTTCCCGAGCGCTTGCGGAAAGACGAACCTCGCCATGCTGATCCCCACCATTCCGGGCTGGAAAGTGGAATGCGTAGGCGACGACATCGCTTGGATGAAATTCGGTAAAGACGGCCAATTGTACGCCATCAACCCCGAAGCGGGCTTCTTCGGCGTGGCTCCGTTCACCTCGATGGAAACCAACCCCAACGCCATGTTGAGCTGCAAAGCCAACACCATCTTCACCAACGTGGGCTTGACTCCCGACGGCGACATCTGGTGGGAAGGCATCGGCACCGAATGTCCTGCCGGCACCATCAACTGGAAGAATAAAGTGCACGATCCCGCATCGGGCGAACCCTGCGCTCATCCGAACGCTCGTTTCACCGCTCCGGCATACCAATGCCCCGCTATCGACAAGGATTGGGAAAACCCCGCAGGCGTGCCCATCTCGGCATTCCTCTTCGGCGGTCGTCGTCCGAACACCGTTCCCCTCGTACACGAAGCCATGAGCTGGAACCACGGCGTATTCATGGGTTCGATCGTATCGTCCGAAACCACCGCCGCCAATATCGGCCAAGCCGGTATCGTTCGTCGCGACCCGTTTGCCATGCTTCCGTTCTGCGGATACAACATGGGCGATTATTTCGGCCACTGGGTGAAGATCGGCCAACATGCCGGCGCCAAACTGCCGAAGATTTTCTACGTGAACTGGTTCCGCAAGGACGAAAACGGTAAGTTCCTGTGGCCGGGCTACGGCGACAACAGCCGCGTACTGGCTTACGTCTTCGACCGTTGCAACGGTAAGGGCGAAGCAGCGGATACCGCCATCGGCAAAGTTCCCGCGCCGAAATCGATCAACATCGAAGGCTTGGCCGGTATGGACGAAGCCAAATTGGCGAAAGTTCTCGAAGTGAAGAACGACGACTGGAAGAAGGAAGTCAGCCTGATCGAAGAACATTTTGCCCGCTTCGGCAGCCACCTCCCGAAAGAATTGGCCGCCGAACTCGAAGGTTTGAAAAAACGCCTCGGAATGTAATCCGAAACAGCATCATTAAAAAAGCCGCAGAGATTCTGCGGCTTTTTTTGTGCGTTGTTTTTTGGCGTAAGTATATCTTTCCGGCAATGGATTTTTTGTGAAAATATTTCATCATTTTTTTGCAAATTAACATTGTATTGTTTACATTTACGCGATTTATTATACTAAGATAAACATCATGAAACAGAACTTTCATCTGCCGCGAAACGGCACCGGATTGCGGCTCCCGAGATAAAGGCGGGAGCCGAGTGGTAAATATAGCCTTTACGATTGGTAATTATTTTTGAAAAACTGAAAACCCACGCAGCGTGTTGCAACTTAATAAGAAAAGTAAAAATGAATTGAAATCTAAAAATTTAAGGAAATGGAACAAATACTGCATACGCTGAGGAACGGCATAAAGCGAAGGCACCCGAAGTAAAGACGGGAGCAGAATAAAGATAGTTTTTTGATTTTAAACAACACAATGTAAATAATATCCATGAATACAATCATCAAAAATCCTTTTGAGCGAAAGCGGATAGGGCCAATAACCTTACAGTATTTGAATTTTCAAAAACAATAAACCATAATAAAAATAATATGTGCCATGAAAAATAGATGTATTTTAAAAAAATGTGCCGCCATATTGGCGTTGATCGTATCGGTTGCGTTCTCGTTTGTAGCATGCGGTAAAGAGCCGAAAGAACCTGCTGTTATCACCATGACCACGACAGTTTCCAAAGTATGGTTTACTGTGGCAGGAACCAAAGATGTCGCCATTGATTGGGGTGATGGGAAAAAGAGTAATGTGAAAGATGCCACTTTAGATGGCATTTCCGATTGGCTTTATTTTACTTATGACTTTTCCGACGCGACCGCACGCAATATTGTCATCACCGGCAATGTTACGATGTTGACTTGCAGGAATATTGGATTAACCGCTTTGGACGTGAGCCGGAATATAGTGCTAACAGATTTGAATTGCAGCGATAATCAATTAACCGGTTTGGATCTGAGCAAAAATACCGCGTTAAAAAGGTTGGAGTTCGACTATAATCAAATAATAAACTTGGATGTACACAAAAATACCGCACTGACTTTTTTGTCTTGCGTAGTTAATCAATTAACAGCCGCTGCATTAAACGAGTTGTTCAGAACACTACCCGATAACCCCAAACCGGAGAGCTACGAAAGCACTATTTACATAACAGGTAATCCCGGTAGTCTCGATTGTGATCGCAGTATTGCGGAGAAAAAGGGATGGACATTTAGAACACCCAGATAATCATAAAAATGATCGGAATTATGATGAATAGATGTATAATCAGAAAGTACACCGCCATATTGGCGTTTGCCATGTCTGCAGTTTGGTTTCTGCCTGAAGCATTGTTTGCACAAGGCCCTGTTATCGGATATGCAGATGGTCTGAAGTGGATTGATAAGCACCCTCAGTACACCCAAACGACTTTTCCGACCGATGCGCAATTAGAAAGACTTACTCACGTGATAGCAAGCGATATCGGATGCTTGGCTAATGGTAATTTTTTCTATGGCAAACTTCCGAACGGTTGGAGCGGCAATAAGAATAATTGGTTAGCGAGTCTTGTAAGCAGAGCTCATCAGAAAGGTGTAAAAGTAAGCATTTGTGTTGGT
>JAVBRP010000335.1:0-8104 GCA_031547815.1 Bacteroidales bacterium
CCTTCCTTAATGAAAAGTTCGCGGATAAAGGCTTGGTCTTCGGGTTTGACAAGGCGTTGCTTGTTGTATATACGATAATAATGCGTATGCCCGAAGTGATCGTGTATCGCTTTCTTTATTTTAGCGTATTTCGTATGCGGCAGGTTGTCGTATAAATGAGTAATCCCCGAAGCATAGCGAACCGGGCAATCGGGTTGGAAATAACGACAATCTTTTTGTTCGCCGGCGTATGCCGCATTGATGATCGAAAAGTAGTGAACTTCTTTACTCACATGCGCCCCTGCCTTGTAGCGCAAACAACCGGAAGAACGCACGCATTGCGCATTTTGGCAATGAAGGTAGCCGGCGGGGACTTCGGTATAATCAAAATATTCTTTCATGATTGCTGTTGATTGACATGCAAAAGTATCATTATTTTTGGGGGCTTAATAAACGATCACAAAAGTATGCCTGCTTTTTTGCGTGAAGCAGGACAAATCGAATTAAGACCCCGACAAATCTTGAAAAAGGGACAATTAAAATCCTCATTCCCGATGTTGCAAGGCTTCACTTCTATTCATCCGTTCTTCGATTTCGTCCGGTTCAATCGGGATATGTTTCATCAGATCGATGGGATCGTCGGGGGTAACGAGCACATCGTTTTCCAAACGGATTCCGACGCCCTCTTCGGGAAGGTAGATGCCCGGTTCGCAGGTCAGCACCGCACCCGGTTCGAGAACCCGGTAGCGGTCGCCGACATCGTGCACATCCAAACCCAAAAAATGAGTGGCGCCGTGCATGAAATATTTACGGTACAAAGGTTCGTTCGAATCCTGCCGACGAAGGTCTTCGCGGGAATAAAGCCCCAATTTGACATGTTCTTCTTCCCAAAACCGACCGGCTTGCATGTTGATCTGAACGATCGACAATCCCGGCCTTATGATATTCATCACTTTGCGGAAAACACGCAGCACCGCCTCATACAATTGCCGTTGGCGCGGAGTGAAACGCCCCGACACGGGGATCGTACGGGAACAATCGGAAGCGTAGCCGCCCAACTCGGCGCCGAAATCGAGCAACACCAAGTCGCCGTCGCTGACGATCCTGTTATTGGCATGATAATGCAAAACGCAAGCATTCCGGGCCGAAGCCACGATCGGCAAAAACGCATGCCCCGACGCGCCGTTCCGGATCATCTCGTAAGTCATTTCGGCTTCTATTTCGTATTCGTACATACCCGACCTGACGGTGCCCAGCACCCGATCGAAAGCCTTTTCCGTAACGTCGCAGGCGCGTTGTATCAAATGTATCTCTTCGGCATGTTTGATCACACGAAGCGAAGCGGTCAAAGGGGCCAGCCTGCCGTAACGGTGCAACGGGAATCGTACTTTCATGGTATTGGCCATCCGCAAATCGTATGTTATTAATTTGGTATCCAATTTCTCATTTTCGGTAACATTCATATAAATGTATTCCGAAGGATAAGCCAAATCGTCGACCGTTTGATAGAACTTATCGACATCCATCACCGTTTCCACTCCCGAAATTTCGGCAACTTCCTTCGCGGTCAGCCGATGCCCGTCCCATACCTCCCTGACGGCATCCGCTTGAAGGATAAACAATATTTCCCGATACTTCGGATTGGGATGATCGGGGCAAAGCGCAAGAATGGTGTGCGGTTGCATCATACCCGAAAAATAAAACAGGTCGGAATTTTGCCGAAACATGAAGTGTTGATCCCCGTTGCGCGGCATTTCATCATTGGAAAATAACAATGCCAACGCTTTTTTGGGAAGCAAAGCGGTCAAATTCTTTCTGTTTTTCACATAAAATGAAGGCTGAAAAGATGCGTTTTTCATCGGATTTTAATTCGGAACGAACAATTGTATAAAAATACGGAAATATATTTGATTATTCTGCAAAAATAATCGTATCTTTGGAATCATTAAATTTTCTATTCAAAGTAGTTTAATTACGCTAATCTATGCCCGATAAGTTGATCTTTTTTGTCGATGACGAGCCTATGTTCATTAATTTATTGGAATACACTTTTAAGTGCAGAAATGGCTATGTTACAAGAACATTCAATAGCGGAGAAGATTGTATCGAAAATATGTCCATGAACCCGGACTTGGTGGTGGTCGACTTTTTCTTGCAAGGTTCCGTTACCGGATTGGACGTGGTGAAAATGATCAAAACATCGCATCCGCAAATACCGGTGGTTATTTTATCGGGAAACGATAACGACGAAATCATCGATGAAGCCAAAGCCGCCGGAGTGGAAAAATATATTGTCAAAGACGGTTATTTTATCGATAACCTGATAGAATGCGTTTCGGAATTACTGCCTGTAGTGTAGTATTCGTTAAATCCGAAAAAACAAAAACCCTCTGTATCATCTCGAACAGAGGGTTTTGTTTTTTCGGGAATAATGCTTACACAAGTTTATAATGCGTCATTGTAAGCGACAGCGAAGCAATCTTTTTGAATATTAAGAGATTGCTTCGCTGTCGCTTACAATGACGTTCGTTAAAATTATCCGTACAGATACTGAGCCGTTCCGGCAAACCCCGCACGCGGATTCACGCACATGACGGGTATCTTGGCACTGTTGGCGATAATTTCCTGCTCGTCGGCGCCAAACATATAATCGAAAATAGTGATATGTTTGGTCGTCATCACAATGATCAAATCGGCCTTTATTTTTTCGGAAAAACGAATGGTCGCTTTCGAAAAGCTGCCCGACTTGGGCGCCGTATGTATCTCATATTCGATATTATTCTGTTTCAGAAAGCGAATGGCGAAATTCAAATTAGTATTCACCTTCTTTTGCAAATCGCTGTCGGATACGGGATACTTGAATAAATGAACTTTCGAATTGAAATTGCGCCCGATAAAAATGGCCCATTGCAATTTCTCCTTATTTTCGGCCTTAAAGTCAATGGGAAATACAACATTGGAAATCTTGATGCTCTGTGTCGGCTTGGATTGCACCACAATGAAAGGCGCATTGGAACCGGTAACCACTTTCAAAGCCTTGCTGCCGAAAAGTTTTTGAGCCCCTTTGATACCGTGCGTGCCCATTACCACAAATTGCGTATTCGACAGGGTTGCGTAATCGGAAATGGCTTTAAATAAATTGCCTTCTTTGACAACAACTTTACAGATAATTCCGTCGTGTTTTAAAGTATCGTTACACACATCGGCCATCTTACGCCGTGCAATTTCTATTTTATCGGGTGCGGTTCCGGGATCGACAATATGAAGCAACTTGATTTCATACCTCATGATGTAGGCAATTTTAACGGCATGAGCCAATGCGTACTCCGACACATGCGTAAAATCCCACGTGACTACAATAACATTATTATCTTGGTCTTCTTGCATTGATATGAGTTTTATGAATTAGTTCTTACAAAAATAACCATATTTATTCAATAAATAAAACAAGAACACTATTTTTTATGAATAAAAAAACACCCGTTCGTTTTCCGAGACGGGTGTTTTATCGTTTACTCGGCTATTCCGATTGATTTTCATCCCGGTTATCCGTTTCGGGATATTCGGTATTTTCCGTGCCGCCTCCTTCGGCGGGCGCTGCCGTTTCTTCCTCTTCGGCGCGAGGCACCTGCGTTACGGAAGCAATGGTATCGTTGCCGCGCAGGTTGATCAATTTCACGCCCTGCGTCGCACGCCCGGCCACGCGAATATCCGACACATGCATACGAATGGTAAGCCCCGATTTGTTGATGATCATCAAATCCTCTTCATCGCCGGCCGCCTTAATGGCAATCAGATTACCCGTTTTTTCGGTGATATTGATGGTTTTCACACCTTTACCGCCGCGATTGGTAATTCGGTAATCCTCTATGTCGGAACGTTTCCCGAAGCCCTTTTCCGATACCACCAAAATCTGTCGGGTAGTATCGCCCGGCTCGAAACACACCATACCGATCACCCGATCGTCGGGCTTCGTTTCCGATAACGTGATGCCGCGAACGCCCGTCGCCGTGCGTCCCATGTCGCGAACCTTTTCTTCGGGAAAGCGCACCGCACGGCCCGACAAGAGGGCCAACAATATATCGCATTTACCGTTAGTGAGCTTTGCTTCGATCAAACTGTCGCCCTCGCGGATCGTAATGGCGTTAATGCCGTTTTGGCGAGGCCGCGAATAATCCTCGAGCGAAGTTTTCTTCACCACGCCGTTGTGCGAACACATCACGATATAATGATTCTTGATGTACTCCTCGTCGGTAAGCGTCTTTACGTTAATGTACGCCTTCACCCGATCGTCGGCATCGATATTGATAATATTTTGAACCGCACGCCCTTGCGATGTTTTGGTACCTTCGGGCAAATCGTATACTTTTACCCAGAAACAACGGCCTTTCTCGGTGAACAACAACAATATGTTGTGCATCGAAGCATGGAACAAATGTTCGAGGAAATCCTCGTCGCGACGGGTAGCGCTTCCTTTGGAACCGACTCCTCCCCTGCTCTGCGCCTTGAAATCGGCCAACGGCGTACGTTTAATATAGCCGAGGTGCGAAATGGTGATTACCATGTCGTCGTCCGCATAGAAATCTTCGGGATTAAATTCTTCGGCATTGGGCTTGATCTCGGTACGACGTTCGTCGCCGTATTTTTGCTTGATCACGAGCAGCTCTTCCTTGATGATGGCCATACGCATGCTTTCGTTAGCCAGAATTTCTCTCAAATGTTCCGCCAATTTGGTAAGCTCGTCGTGTTCGGCCTGCAATTTCTCGCGCTCCAATCCCGTCAACTGGCGAAGACGCATATCGACAATGGCCTGCGACTGTATTTCGGTAAGGCCGAAGCGTTCCATCAAGCCCTGAATGGCTTCGGCAGGGCTTGCCGATGCCCGGATGATCCGGATCACCTCTTCGATATTGTCTTGCGCAATCAACAATCCTTCAAGAATATGCAGTCGCTCCAACGTCTTTTTGAGATCGAATTCGGTGCGGCGCGTTACCACTTCGTGGCGATGTTTCACGTAATAGTGAATCAACTCCTTTAGGTTGAGTTGCTTCGGACGTCCGTCAACTAACGCGATATTGTTGATGCTGAACGAAGTTTGAAGCTGTGTAAATTTATATAAGTTATTGAGTACTACGTTGGAATTGGCTTCCTTTTTAAGTTTTACTACAATACGCATTCCTTCGCGGTCCGATTCGTCGTTCGCGTATGATATACCCTCGATTTTCTTCTCGTTGACCAAATCGCCGATATGCGAAATCAACAACTCCTTATTGACTTGATACGGTATTTCGCTGAAAACAAGCACCTCGCGCCCGCTGGACATAATCTCGATATCCGAACGTGCACGGATCACCACACGCCCGCGCCCCGTCTCATACGCCTCTTTTATTCCGTGAATACCGTGAATAATGGCTCCCGTAGGAAAATCGGGACCTTTAATATAATGCATCAATCCCTCAATCGTTATATCGTTGTTGTCGATATAAGCGATGATACCGTTGATGGTTTCCGAAAGATTATGCGGCGCCATGTTGGTTGCCATCCCCACGGCAATCCCCGAAGAACCGTTGACGATCAGGTTGGGGAAACCGCTGGGCATGACTTTGGGTTCTTCGAGCGAATCGTCGAAGTTGAGCTGGAAGTCGACGGTATTCTTTTCAAGATCGGCCATCATTTCTTCGGCGATCTTTTTCAACCGGGCTTCGGTGTAACGCATCGCTGCGGGCGAGTCGCCGTCCATCGAACCGAAGTTGCCCTGCCCGTCGACTAACGGATAGCGCAATGACCAAGGTTGCGCCATGCGTACCATGGCGTCGTATACGGAACTGTCGCCGTGCGGGTGGTACTTACCGAGTACTTCCCCTACGATTCTGGCGGATTTCTTGTGCGGTTTATTCGATAAAATTCCCAATTCCGACATTCCGAACAACACTCTGCGATGTACCGGCTTCAAGCCGTCGCGCACGTCGGGCAAAGCCCGTGATACAATTACCGACATAGAATAATCTATGTACGATGTTTTCATCTCTTCCTCTATGTTGACAGGAATGATTTTTTCTTCGAATTCTTGCATTTTTAATTATATGATCACTATATTTTACTTCACTCTCAAAAAAGAATCGACTAAGGTAATACTTTTTGTTGAATTGAACACTATCGGGAGAAAAGGAGTTATTAACATTATAAATAACTATTTAGTAAACAATTATTTGAAATACAAAAGCGTTATTCATTCCGAAAAGTGCCTAATTTTTAGCCGAGCCTGCAATTCTGCGATAAGACGTTCTTTGTCTTTCAGCGCTTCCTCAAATTCTTTTTCCTTTGCCGAATCATCTCATCCTTCTTTTGTTCCATTTTATATACGTTTCGGCGCGTGCAAAGTCTTTAGATTGGCTATTTCAACAACATTCATTATCGTATTTCTTTTAATGGCAAAGGTAATGATTTTTACTTAATTCGGATAATGTGATGTATCCCCGATGAAACTTGGCATTTCCGCTATTTTATCTAATTTTGCAGCATGTTTTGTGAATTTAATAACTTAAAAAACAATGAAAAACATTTTGATATGCACGTTTCTGCTGGCCGGATTTTCCTTTTCGACGGTTTCGGCACAAACAAAGGTGATTGCGCATCGCGGATACTGGGATTGCGAAGGCTCCGCGCAGAACTCGATTTTTGCCTTGAAGAAAGCGCAAGAACTCGGTATTTACGGTTCGGAATTCGACGTCTGGGCTACTTCCGACGGGGTGCTTGTGGTTAATCACGATGCCGCCATTGATGGGCTGAAAATTGAGGATACTCCTTACGCGCAATTAAAGGATCTTCGTCTGAAAAACGGCGAGAAATTGCCTTTGCTTGAGGATTATCTCCGCGAAGGTATAAAGGACAAGAAAACCAAGTTGATTTTGGAAATAAAACCTCACGGCAGCAAGGAAAAGGAAGATAAGGCTACGGCCGCCATCGTGAAGATGGTAAAAAAAGCCGGGGTTAAGAAACAAACGGAATATATTTCTTTCAGTTTGAACGTATGCAAAGAATTGGTGCGGCTCGACCCTAAAGCCGAAGTAGCCTATCTGAACGGCGATATGGCTCCGAAAGAACTGAAAACGCTGAAAATATCGGGAATCGATTATAACCTGAAAGTCCTGCAAAAGAACAAGCAATGGATTGATGAAGCGCACCAAACGGGAATGACGGTAAACGTATGGACGGTGAATAACGAAGCGGATATGCGGGAAATGATCGCTGCCGGCGTAGATTACTTGACAACCGACAAACCGGCTGAAGCAAAAAAGCTGTCGGGCACACAAAAGTAAAAGGTAAACTGCGTATAATACGCTGTAAAAAATATAAAAGGTCGGTTTTAGCCGACCTTTTTACATTTTGCAACCCGCTTTTTGGTTTATTCTTTGGTTGTTATCGCATCAGTACAAAAGGGCGATATTCACTTTCAGAGTCACGAAGTGACGGTATAGCATAGCCAAGGATTTTAATTGAATCCGGGAACCGACTTAATAAGGTGTCGCCGCTACGCGGCTTCCCATCATTCGAAGCGTAACACAACACTACGTTGTCAACACATCAATACCGTAACATCACCGTCTTGGCTCCATTGGATGCGTTCGTCCCAACTTTTTAGTTTCGTTTCCGGGCGCCGATCGAAAATGATCAGATAAGAAGGAGCTTGCGGATCGATTTTGTCGCGATACATGCGTATTTGTTCCAAACCTTCTTCTTTGACGATGGCCGGAGTATCGTAAATATGAAGGAGTTTAATTTCGATAATATATTTTTGTTCTTTGTATTCTACCGTTAAGTCTGTTCGTCCGCGTCCGGCAGCATATTCCCGTTCGATATGCCCGCCGCCGTTGATCACCCTTTGCAGAAAGGCCATCAGCAACAAATGCGGGAATGCTTCGGTATAGTCCGCTTTCTGTTCCCACACATCCGAATGTCGACGCCAAAATTTTTGAAATTCGCGCAACAGCTTGTCCATGTCGATGCTTCCGTCGGCTTTCTGCCATTGCCATGTAGTCGGCGACGGCAATATGTCGTGATAGCCCGAATTGAGATGGCGCGTGAGAATTTCCTCATACACCGGATTGGAAATGACAAGTCCGCT
>JAVBRP010000176.1:0-9577 GCA_031547815.1 Bacteroidales bacterium
TCCAAAAACTTGGCGGCAATTTGGTTCAGCACTTGGCCTTTGTAGGGAATGCCTTTGGGCAACACCACGTCGAACGCGGAAATGCGGTCGGTCACCACCATCACCAAATGACGGTTATCGATATCGTACACGTCGCGTACCTTGCCCACATAAAGGCTTTTTTGTTTCGGAAACCGAAAATCGGTCTTTACTAATGCATGCATACTTTTTAAATATTTCGAGTTTGAAGTTCAATGTTTAATGTTTAAAGTTTGAGGTTACACGGCTTTGCCCAACCTGAAACTTCAAACTTGAAACTCTTTCGTGGCTTTGCCCAACCTTAAACTTTAAATCTCAAACTTTAAACTTGTTTTTATTTTTTGGTTATCGTTAATTTCGTTTTTGATGTCATATCCATGGCAACGTCCATTCCGCTCACTTTGATGGAGCCTTTTATCTTTTGCGTCAGTTCCGAAGAGGCCGGCATACCGGATTTGGTGTCGATCGACATGGTTCCCGCTTGCGTGCCCGTCAACTCGCCTTCCATGCCGGCGGAGGGTTTCAGATTAACGGTCGATAGCACATCTATGGTTGCGACGTTCTTCGCCACCGACTTCAAAGTATATTTGGTTTTGTTGCTTGAATTCATATTGGCGACGGATATGTTTTGTTCCGTATCCCAACTGTCGCCCGGTTTCACGGGTTTGGCGGGGACGGGATATATTTTCAACGATTGTTCGAACATATTTTTAACGGCGTCATCGCTGAATTGTTGTTTCAACGAAGCTCCTATCTGTGCACCTACCGGGCCGCTTTCGGATACCGCTTTGCTCATCTCGTCGATAATGGCGTCCGTGCCTGTAACCGATATTACCGATCCGTCGTCGGCAATGCGCAATTCGAAAGTTTTATCGATAAAACATCCCAGCATCTTATTCATCATTTTATCCAAGTCCGAAGGGTTCGGGATCGGGTTTTTCGAATCATAACCCATTTTCATCATGGCGCTCGATATGATGTACGATACATCTCGATAGGTGAATTGCGCTTTTGTTTCCTGTTGGTTTTTATCCGTGACGATCATGTCGTAATTCATCACTATCGACGTTTCCATGGGGATTTCCTGTCCCATCATCGATTGGGTAATGTTTTGCGACATTTCGTGCAAATATTGGTATTTCGCGCCCTTGTCGGGATTGAACGACAGTTTTATCTGCGCCGACGCGATCGATACACTCGCCAACAGGAACAAACCTGCAAATAAGATACTTTTCGATTTCATTGTTATTTATGTTAAAGATTGATTGTTTTTCTCTTCTTGCTTTTCGTATGCCGATACGATGTCCTTTACCAGCGGATGACGGATGATGTCGCGTTGATCGAACCGGACAACCGATATGCCTTCGATATTTTTCAGAATATCGACGGTGGTGTTGAGTCCCGACATGTTTCTGTTGGGAAGGTCGATCTGCGTGACGTCGCCCGTGACGATGAATTTTGCGTTCCGTCCCATGCGCGTCAGGAACATTTTCAGTTGGTTGACGGTGGCGTTCTGGGCTTCGTCCAGTATCACGAAAGCATTGTCGAGCGTTCGTCCGCGCATGTAAGCCAACGGGGCGATTTGCACCGTGCCCTCTTCGATAAGGTCGGTCAGTTTTCGCGGCGGGATCATGTCGTGCAAAGCATCGTAGAGCGGTTGCAGATAAGGATCGAGTTTTTCCTTTAAATCGCCCGGCAGAAATCCGAGTTTTTCGCCGGCCTCCACCGCTGGGCGCGTCAGGATGATCTTTTTTACGGCTTTGCTTTTGAAAGCGGCCACTGCCAAGGCAATGGCGGTGTACGTTTTGCCCGTTCCGGCGGGACCGATGGCAAACAGCAGATCGTTGATTTTGTAATCTTCCGCCAAGCGGTGTTGATTGACCGTGCGCGCGCGAATGCTTTTGCCGTTGTTGCCGTACACGATCACATCATCTTCGCTTTCCGGCAGATGAATGTGCGATGCCGTAGTGTCGTCCAGAATGCGGATAATGTCCGCTTCCGCCAGACGCCGATATTTTTGGTGATAGCGAATCAAGAGGCCCAACGCGCTTTCGAAACGTTGTATCTCGTCGGTTTCTCCCATCACCTTTATTTCGTCGCCGCGAGCAACGAGTTTAAGTTTCGGAAAAAAACTTTTTATCTTTTCATACAACGAATTGTTGGCGCCGTAAAGCTCGAGGGGGTCGATCCCCTCCAAATAAACCACTTTTTCTATCATATATACCGGTTCACGATTCATCAATGAACATGCAAATGTACATGATAATTTCCGGATTTCGGTAATGATTCGGCAACCGGATTTCGGTTCCGGTTATTTCCGGTTGTTCGCGGAATGTCGGCGAGAAGTATAAAAACCAACCTTTACGCTACCGATACATTTTTTATCAATGTATCGATTACCGCGTTGGCATTTACTCTGTCGGCATTTGCTTCGTAGCTTAACATCAGGCGATGGCGCAACACGTCGTGCACGATGAAACGAGTATCGTCGGGCGTAACATAATCGCGACCGGCAAGCCAAGCCGTCGCACGCGAACATTTGTCGAGCGCAATGGTAGCGCGCGGACTGCCTCCGTAGTTGATCCAACGGGCAAGGTCTTTGTTGAATTTGTCGGGATAGCGCGTTGCCGAAACCAAATCGACCATATACTTTTCGGCAGCTTCGCTCACTTTGAGGTTGTTGATCTCCTTGCGCGCATCGAAAATCACCTGTTGCCCCACCGGAGTCGGCTTTTCGCCGGCGCCTTTGCTTTCTTCGCGCACCAGACGCACAATTTTCTCTTCTTCCTCGGCGGTCGGGTAGCCGATTTCAATTTTCATGACAAACCGATCCAATTGCGCCTCCGGCAGAGGATAAGTCCCTTCCTGCTCCACCGGATTTTGCGTAGCCAGCACCATAAAAAGCGGCTCCATTTTATGGGTTTTTCCCGCCACCGACACTTGCCGCTCCTCCATGGCTTCGAGCAAAGCCGATTGCACCTTGGCCGGAGCGCGGTTGATTTCGTCGGCCAACACCAGATTGCTGAAAATGGGGCCGGGCCGGAACATGAACTTTTCTTCCGATTGCGGTTGATAAATCTCCGTTCCCGTGACATCGGAAGGCAACAAATCGGGCGTAAACTGCACCCGGCTGAGTTTGCAGTCGAGATTTGCCGCCAGGCTCTTCACCGCGCGCGTCTTGGCCAGCCCGGGCAGTCCTTCGAGCAGCACATTGCCGTCGGTAAGCAAACCGATGATGATTTTTACGATCACATTTTCCTGACCGATGATACTTGCGCTCATATTTTTTTTGAGCGTCAAAACTTGTTCTAAATTTGTCATCTTTTATATTCGTTTGAACCGCAATATGCTAAGATACATCCCTATTTCTTCGACATTTTTTGACCGACGTTTATCGTTATAACCGAATTTCTTGCGGATTTGTTCAAAAGCACCAAGATAGGGAAATTCCGGATTCCGTACAAGTTTTGTTATATTTTTGTATGTCAAATTTTTGGTTTCAAGGACGGATGATCCGAATGGTTCCGTCGGCATTCAATTTGATGATCGAAGAGGCTTTTGCGGGTTGCCGATCGTTTTGGCGATGAAGAACAACGTAATCGACCGCCTTTTTGATTTCTTCGGATATTTCGGCAAAAACAGCCGGCGTTTTTTCTCCGCTGATGTTGGCCGATGTGGAAACAATCGGTTTGCCGAAAGTTCTGATCAATTGCCGGCAAAAATCGTCCTTCACCGCGCGAATACCGACGGAACCGTCGTCCGCAATGATGTTCGCGGCCAGATTTTCGGCATCGGGATAGATGATACTTAACGGTTTGTCGGCTACATCGAGCAGTTGCAATGCAATATCGGGCACTTGCCGAACATACCGGTAAAGCATGTCGACATCCGAAACCAACACCAACATGCTTTGCTTTTCGTTACGTTTCTTAATTTGATAGATACGCTCTACCGCCTCCCGATTTCCGGCATCACACCCGATTCCCCACACCGTGTCGGTCGGGTAAAGAATCGTTCCGCCGCTTCTCAAAACGGCAACCGCTTTCTCGGTATCTTTCATTTTTTTCAGGTTTCAGGTTTGAAGTTTAAAGTTTCAAGTTGCTTACGCGCGTTAAACGGCTTTGTCCAACCTGAAACTTCAAACCTTAAACCTTAAACTAATCTTTTTACCAACGCTTCGCGGTCGCCCGGCAACAAATCCATGACGGGAATTTCGGGCATGGTGTAAGCGCCCGGTTGCAAGCGCAACGTCGCGCGGCCGCAGGCAACCATGATTTGAGCGGTAAGTGCGGGATTGTTGATTTTCATGCGAAATTCGAACAACTGATTTTGGGTAATGCCCGATACGCCTTTGCGTTCCATCAACACCCCGTGCCCCATGTCCGACAATGCGTCTATGCTGTCGACCCGGGTCACCGTAGTTTGGTCTTTGGCAAAATAAGCGTCGGTTTTGATCGCCTGTTCCACCGAATCGAAGTCGGCGCCGCTTTCCAATTCGACGTACACCATACGGCGATGAATACCTTGCCCTGTCGGGATAGTCATCGAAAGAGCGTTCCCGACGCCCGGTTTCGATTTCGCCGCCACCGTGTGCCCCATGCTCATGCCCGGCCCGAAATTGGTATACGTGATTCCTTTGGGCGCCATAGCTTCCATCAGCGTACGCACGATCGAATCGCTTCCCGGATCCCAACCGGCCGAAATAACCGATGCCGTATGGTGCTTTTTCCCCGCACGATCCAATTGTTGGCGAAGATTCCATAAAGCATCGCCGTGAATATCGAAGCTGTCGACCGTATTGATTCCCTGCGAAATATAGCATTCCGCCGTTTCCGAGATACTGCGGGTGGGTCCGCACAACAGAGCCACGTCGGGCTTGTCGAGTTCTTTCACATCGCCGACTACCGGAATATCGAACAATTCGGGGGCTTTTGCCGAAACGGATTCTTTGCGGCGAACAACGCCCGTCAATTCCATATCGGGAGCAGCCAAAACGGCTTCCACCGCGTGTTTGCCGATGTTTCCGTATCCGACGATTACTGTTTTTATTTTTGACATAATTACTGATTTTAAAAATGAAACTGTTCAAAAAGTTCATTTTATCGCGTCATTGCGAGCGATAGCGAAGCAATCTTTTTGACTGTCATGAGATTGCTTCGTCGTTCCTCCTCGCAATGACGTTCATTCTCGCTTTTTGAACAGCCTTATCAAAAACCTATTTTATATTATACCGGTTCCACCGGCTTACTCCTATACGTAACCTTGCGCCATCATGGCGTTGGCGACTTTCACGAAGCCGCCGATGTTGGCGCCTTTCACGTAATCGATATATCCGGAAGCATCCTTGCCGTGCTTTACGCATGTAGCATGGATGTTCTTCATGATGGATTGCAAGCGTTCGTCCACTTCCTCGCGCGACCACGGCAAACGCATCGAGTTTTGCGCCATTTCGAGGCCCGAAGTGGCCACACCGCCCGCGTTGGACGCTTTGCCGGGGGCATACAGAATTTTTGCTTTTTGGAACAGTTCGACCGCTTCGGGTGTCGACGGCATATTGGCGCCTTCCGACACGCAGATGCAACCGTTGGCAAGCAGCGCTTTGGCGTCGTCGACCTCGATTTCGTTTTGCGTGGCGTTGGGCATGGCCACATCGCATATCACGCTCCACGGGCGTTGTCCGTCCATGTACTGACAACCGTATTTTTCGGCGTATTCTTTGATACGTCCGCGTTTTTCGTTTTTCAGTTCCATCACGTAGTCGAGCTTTGCCCTGTCGATACCCGCCGGATCGTATACGGAGCCGTTCGAATCGGACAAGGTAACCACTTTTGCACCCAATTGGATGCATTTTTCTACGGCATATTGGGCTACGTTACCCGAACCCGATATGGCAACGATTTTTCCTTTGATAGAATCGCCGCGGGTTTTGAGCATTTCTTCGGCAAAATATACCGCGCCGTAACCCGTTGCTTCGGGACGAATCAAACTGCCGCCCCACTCGATGCCTTTACCGGTGAGCACGCCCGTAAATTCGTTTTTGATGCGCTTGTACTGTCCGTACAGATAGCCCACTTCGCGACCGCCCACGCCGATGTCGCCTGCGGGAACGTCGCAATCGGCATTGATATGGCGCGACAACTCTGTCATGAAACTTTGGCAGAAACGCATCACTTCGTTATCCGATTTTCCTTTGGGGTCGAAATCGGAACCGCCTTTTCCGCCGCCCATCGGAAGCGTGGTAAGGCTGTTTTTCAATACCTGCTCGAACGCCAAAAATTTAAGAATACTCAAATTTACGGTCGGGTGAAAGCGTATACCGCCTTTAAACGGCCCGATGGCGCTGTTCATTTGAATACGGTAACCGCGATTGATTTCCAATTCGCCTTTATCATTGATCCACGGTACACGGAAGATAATCACACGTTCCGGCTCGGTCATCCGCTCCAATATCTTGGCATGTTTATACTTGGGATTGTCTTCGATAAATGGAATTAATGACTCTGCTACTTCTTGAACTGCTTGATGAAATTCCGGTTCGCCGGGATTTTTGGCTTTTACATTCGCCATGAATTTTTCCACTCTGGGATCCATCTTGATTATTTTTTAATTTATTATTAATTTCGATACAAAGGTTACATTTTTCATCTTTTTATACAAGAAACAGGTATAAAAAGATACATAAAAATGATTTTTGGCAACAAAATGAACTATTTTTTCTGATAAAAGTAATAAATTATAAATAATAACACATGAAATGGCTAAATTTTCTTACAGTTTGTGAAAATTTTCCGACGGATCGATACTTTTAAAGCCTAATTATATGTATCCCTGAATTTTATAAGCCGTCATCCCCACCCATTCGTTGATCGTGCGGTTCCATTTGGATAAAATTTCTACATCGGGTACAATTTTATCCAACCAAAACACATTATTGTAACGGGAAAGATGATCGGCCGGGAAAACATCCGGATATATCCCTGCTTTACGGAAACAAGCCAACGAGCGCGGGGCGTGCAAAGCCGAAGTGATCAGCAAGCAATCGGCGCCGGGTTGCGTAACGGCAATCAATTCGGCGCTGAACTTGGCATTTTCGTGTGTATTTCGGGAATTCGGCTCTGCCAAAACATCGTCGGCGGGGATTCCCATCTTCAACAACGCATCGCGAGCCGCCGAAGCCTCGGGTTTGCCCGTTCCCCAACCGCTGCCGCCGCTGATCAATATTTTCTTGATTTTTCCTTGCCGGTACAAATTGACGGTTTGCCAAAGACGGTCGCCCGCCGCGGTCAGTTCGATATTGTCGTATTCGGGAAAATGGCGGGAAAAGCCGCCCAGCACAATGCCGATATCGTACGTACGCATCGTTTCCGCGACGCAGGGCTTCGGTTCCCAAAGTTTCATCGTAAAATCGAAGAGCATCGGATTGGTGAAGACCAGCAACACGGCCAATGCCGCAATCAAGGACACTTTTCGTGTTTTGGGCTTGCGCCAAAATACCGCTATCAACAGTAATACGACCAACCAACTGAACGGTTTGGTCAAAGCGCCTATGGTTTTTGAAAGAATGAAAAACACTTGAAAACTTGAAGTTTAAGGTTTGAAGTTTAAGGTTTCAAGTTTCAAGTTTCAAGTTATGCGGCTTTGCCCAACCTGAAACTTTAAACTTTAAACCTCAAACTCCTTTTTATTCGGATTTTCCCATTTTTTTCAGGTAACCCCAATAGAACAAAATGATGGAAAGCACGCCTATGGTTACGGCCGAATCGGCGATGTTGAACACTGGGCGAAAGAACAAAAACGATTCGCCGCCTTTTATGGGAAGCCATTCGGGGTAAGTCCCGCGAAAGATCGGAAACGAAAGCATATCGACTACGCAACCGTGCAGAAACGGCGCATAACCGTCGCACGAGAGCTTCGACACGCCCGAATAGGATACATAAGTGTTAACGTCGGCGTTGAAAGTGGTTCCCGTATCGAAAATCAATCCGTAAAAAGCGCAATCGATCATGTTGCCGATGGCGCCCGCCAAAATCAAGCCGATACATAAAATAAATCCCTGCGGGGCTTTCTCTTTGATCAACAATCGGATATACCAAACAAGAGCGCCGATGGCCACCAACCGAAAAAGGCTCAGAAACATTTTTCCCGCTTTGCCGCCCAATTCCCAACCGAACGCCATGCCGGGATTCTCCACGAAATGAATCAGAAACCAATTCCCGAACACGGGAAAATCCTGACCGATAGACATGTTCGTCTTTATCCAAAATTTGAGAATTTGGTCGATCAATAAGATAATAAAGACCAATATGAAGGTTTTTAAGGCGATAGACAATTTCATTATTCTATGATGCTTTATATGAAGTTGCAAATGTATGGAATTTTATGGATTTCGAAAGAATCGCAACTTGTGGTCAAAAATCCGGAGACCGAAAAATGCAAGATATACCTCAGCATGTGAGTTGTTCAAATATTATTCGGGTTGATTGCATCACTTATCAAAATCTTGTATAATTTGGCGCTCTGAAATTATGGAACGTTTTTTGCATAAGGTTCTCATAATTAGAATATATTTTATTTTTAATCATTTTCATGGATACGAATTCCGAAGAAACAGCGATTATATTTAACCCCCGGCGGCATCGGGGGTTGTTCTGATTCTACCTGCTTCAACATTTTCCTCATTACACATTTTTCCATCGATCATATCGAAAGTTTTACCGAACAAACTTCGATATAATATTGTTAATCAATCAAATTTAACGTAGCGCCTAAATCAGTCGGCGTGTACGTGTCGGTTGCAATGCATGATAAATGCTTGAACCGTATTTATTATTAAAACACATTTTGTGATATCTTATAAAAGTCTCAGTATAGACGAGCCGGAGCTTTTACGGGCGCTTAAAATATGCGGACGCGTATTTCCCGAATCGAACCGGCTCAAATTAACTAATTTGGAGAGACTGCTTTCGCACCCGTCTTTTAGATTCAACGCGATATATTACAATGATATAGTTGCGGGAGTCATCACCACTTGGGATTTCAACGACTTTCTGTATGTCGAATATTTTGTTGTGGACAAGAATTTCAGAGGGTTGGGAATCGGATCGGAAGTAATGAAGCAGTTCCTCAAAAACGTTCGCAAGAAGGTGGTGCTCGAAGTGGAACCTCCTCATACCGTTGTGGCCAAGCAGCGCATCGATTTCTACAAGCGTTTGGGGTTTCGTTTGTGCCCGCTGCACTACGACCAGCCGCCCTACGATAACGAAACGGAATGGGTGGCGATGATGTTGATGAGTTTCCCCGAACCCATCGGCCCCACCGAGTTTCAATTCCTCAAGAAAAACATCTACCGCAAGGTGTATAATCTGTCGGATTACGCAATTGTAGAAGCGTAATTTTCAAAAAAAAGTGAGGGCGGGATAATTTTTTAATCGTTTTCATCGATAATATAAAAATTATATCTATCTTTGCACCCGCAAAAGCAAGGACTCGTAGCTTAATTGGATAGAGCATCTGACTACGGATCAGAAGGTTGGGGATTCGAGTTCCTCCGGGTCCGCTG
>JAVBRP010000144.1:0-7354 GCA_031547815.1 Bacteroidales bacterium
AATAAGATAAAAAGATGACGGCGCGACTCGAATTACCGGCCAAATATATCAATCCTTTCACCGACTTCGGGTTTAAAAAACTTTTCGGGACCGAAGCCAATAAGGAATTGTTAATGAATTTTTTGCAGGTGTTGCTTCAAAAAGAAGGAACAATCGTAGAGTTGAATTATCTGAACAACGAACAACTCGGCGGTTCGGAGATCGACCGCGGCGCGGTTTTCGATATTTATTGCGAAACCGATCGCGGCGAAAGGTTTATCGTGGAAATGCAAAAAGCGAAACAAAATTTTTTCAAAGATCGCAGCGTCTTTTATGCTACATTTCCGATACAAGAACAAGCCATTCGGGGCAGTGAGTGGAACTTCAAGCTGAATGCGGTATACACGGTCGGTATTTTGGATTTTGTTTTCAACGAGGATAAGAAAGAAAAAGACAAGATCGTGTATTATGTGAAGTTGTCGGATATCGAAACCCATAAAGTATTTTACGACAAGTTGACTTTTGTGTATTTGGAGATGCCCAAATTCACCAAAACAGAAGATGAGTTGGAAACGCTTTTCGACAAATGGCTTTTTGTGCTCAAAAACCTTTCGAAGTTGCAAGACCGTCCCAAAGCCTTGCAGGAACGTGTTTTTCAAAAATTGTTCAAGACAGCCGAAATAGAGAAACTCGACCGCAAGGAGCGACAGGCTTACGATTCTTCATTGAAGCACTATTGGGACATGCAAAATGTGATCGATACAGCTGTTGAAGAAGCCGTAAAGGGAAAGAACAAAATCATCAAGGAGAAAGACGATGCTCTTAAAGAAAAAGATGAGATGATCGTTCAGGCCGTGAATAAATTCTTGGCTATGGGGCTTACACCCGAACAAATTTCAGAAGCTACGGGCATGAACATCAATCGTATCAATGAAATCAAAAAAAGACGATAAAACCGGAGAGAAGTCCGCGTTTGAGAGCGCTTTGCGTTTGGAACGCGATTTCTATACGCGCGATGTATTGACGGTGGCGCCCGAACTGCTCGGTAAAATATTGGTATGCAGGGTGGGAGAGGAGCTTGTGCGACATCGTATCACCGAAACGGAAGCCTATCGCGGCGACGGCGATTTGGCCTGTCATGCAAGCAAAGGACGCACTTCGCGCACGGAAGTGATGTTTCACGCCGGCGGCGCGGTGTATGTTTATTTTATCTACGGCATGTATTGGATGCTCAATATCGTTACCGGCAAGGAAGACGAGCCGCAAGCCGTTTTGATTCGCGGCCTCGAGGGGTTGTACGGTCCCGGACGCCTCACCCGTAAATTGAATATCGACCGAAGTTTTTATGACGAAGACCTCACCGCATCTTCGCGAATGTGGATCGAAGACGACGGCTTTGTGCCCGAACACAACACCGCCGCGCGCATCGGCGTCGATTATGCGGGCGAGTGGAAAGACAAACCGTGGAGGTATTTTTATTAAAATGAGATCGTAAGACATGTAAGATCGTAAGATGGTAAGACATGTATGTTTGTAAGAAAAAATCCGTAAAAATCCGTTCAATCAGCGTCATCCGCGTTCTATTATAATCAATTCGTATGAAAATAGCTTTTTTAGATGCTTCTACCGTCGGGGAAGTGCCCAATATGGACGAAATAAAAAGTTTGGGCGAGTATGCCGAATATCCCGTTACGGCTCGCGAACAACGTGCGGAGCGGCTTCGCGGCGTCGATATTGCGATTGTAAACAAAGTGCCGGTCGACAAGGAAATTATGGATGCCTGCCCCCATTTGAAATTGATTTGCGTGGCGGCAACGGGCATGAATAATATCGACTTGGCTTATGCCGAAAAGAAAGGCATCGCGGTGAAGAACGTTGCCGGCTATTCCACCGACAGCGTGGCTCAGGTCACCTTTGCCTTGATTTTGGAATTGTTGACCCGCACACATCATTATAATGTATACATACAGAGCGGCGAATATTCGAAAAGCCCCATTTTTACGCATTTGGGACAATCGTTTTGGGAATTGAAAGGCAAGCGATTCGGCATCGTCGGATTGGGAACCATCGGGAAGCGAGCGGCAGGCATTGCCGAGGCTTTCGGAGCGCACGTATGCTATTATTCCACTTCGGGCGAAAACCTGAACGGCCCCTATCCGCATGTCGGTCTCGACGAACTGTTGCTAACTTCCGACGTTGTTTCCATTCATGCGCCGCTGAACGATCGTACGCGCAATCTTATCGGCATGGCGCAACTCAAATCGATGAAACCGACCGCATTGCTGATTAATGTCGGGCGCGGCGGCATTGTCGACGAACAGGCGTTGGCCGAGGCCCTCGATTCGGGCGTCATTGCGGGCGCGGCATCCGACGTTTTCACGCAAGAGCCATTGCCGCAAAACCACCCTTTACTGAAAATCCGGAATAAAGAAAAATTGTTGCTGTTGCCGCACGTTGCATGGGCAAGCATTGAAGCGCGTACGCTGTTGGTTACCCGCATCGCGGAAAACATTAAAAATTTTTTGGGTGAATGATCATCTATCTTATAATTAAATGAATACAAACACTCACATCGATAATTGCATCAAAAAGTTGCACAAAAAATCAAAAAAAGAAACAAAAAGCCTTCATCTCTCGTAAAAAGCATTACGAGTTATATTTTTCATTAATAAATATATGAGTTCAGTAAGCGAAGAAAAAATAAAAAATGCGTTCAGCGATAAAAATTGGAATGAAATAAAAACCGAAGATTCTTGGCGCATTTTCAAGATAATGTCGGAATTTGTGGAAGGATACGAAAAATTGAGCAGGATAGGCCCCTGCGTTTCTATTTTCGGATCGGCACGCACTCCCCCCGACCACGAGTATTACAAGATGGCCGAAGAAATTGCGTTTAAGTTGACACAATTCGGCTACGGAGTTATTACGGGCGGCGGGCCGGGTATCATGGAAGCCGGAAACCTCGGCGCCATGCGCGGGAAAGGCCGTTCGGTGGGGTTAAACATCAATTTGCCTTTCGAGCAAACAAACAATCTGTTCATCGACCCGGACAAACTGATCACGTTCGATCATTTTTTCGTGCGCAAAACCATGTTTATCAAATATGCGCAAGGCTTTATCGCGCTGCCGGGCGGTTTCGGAACCATGGACGAGCTGTTCGAATCGTTAACCTTGATCCAAACCGAAAAAATCGGACAATTTCCGATTGTTTTGGTCGGAAAATCATATTGGGAAGGTCTTATCAGCTGGTTGAAAGAAGTAATGATGAAACAATACGGCTACATCGGTGTTAATGATTTAGACATTTTTACCGTTGTGGATGATCCCGATAGCGCCGTTGAAATCATTAATAAATTCTATTCAAAATACTTATTAAGCCCGAATTTTTAATCCGTTTGTGTATCACGCAAATACATTTTGTGTATCTTTGCTTCGATATTTGAGGTAAATTATTCATATCATATTTATGAATCGCTTTTTTACACTGATAGTTACATGTATTTTATTGATGACATTGTCGTCATTCTTTAATACAAATGTGACAATTAAGATGGAAATGCCCGACGTTATAGAAGCCGGGACAGAAATAAAAGTCGATGTCGTCATCAACAAAGGCAAGCTGGCCGGTTATGCACGGTTTCAACAGGAATTGCCTTACGGTTTTACTGCCGTTTCGGTCAATTCGGCTAATGCCGATTTCAGTTTTCAAGATCAAAAGATACGTTTGATCTGGTTGCGGCTTCCCGACGACGATGAAATCACCATCTCCTACAACATCATTGCAAACGAGCGGTTAACGGGTAATATCGATTTGAACGGGCGTTTTTCGTACATCGACAACAATGAACGAAAATCGGCCGATTTGATGTCCAAACAGATAGCCGTTACCCCTTCGTCCAACGTTGCACCCGAAATGGTGGTCAATGTACGCGATTATGCGAAAATAGCGGATATCGAATCGGCAGCAGCCAAATCCTTGCGCGTGGCATGTTTGCGCCAAACGCCCGTTTGGATGGCCGAAGACAATATCTTTTTGGTGACGCTTCTGGTGAACAAAGACGCCATTCAGAAATATGCAAAGATTGAAGAAACGGTTCCCGCCGGCTACACGGCTGCAAATATCGACAGCAAAGGCGGTATTTTCACGTACAAGGATCAGTCGGCGAAGTTCATTTGGATGGATTTACCCGCCGAACCGTATTTTACGGTGACCTACAAGTTGATTCCCGAAGAAGGAACGATTCCCGATCCGTCGAAGATGCAGATTGCCGGTAATTTCTCCTACATGTCGGGCAACGAAACCGTTACCGCAGGCGTGGTTCAACGACCCGAAAAGCTGGCCGGTTTGACGCAAAGTCAAGTCGACGGCATTTTGAGAGGTATCGTTCCCGAACGCGCAAAAACGCAACAACCCGTCCTGATTGCCGATAATACCGAACCTGCCGGAAAAAAACCTTCGAGCGGCAAACCGGAGCCGACACCCTCGAAAAGCGTTAAACCGACGGCCGTTGCCGGAAACGGGAACGATATGCTGGCTCCCGAATCGGGCGTGTACTACCGCGTGCAGATTGCTGCCGGACATAAGCCGCTCAATGCGCAACGTTATTTCCGAAAACATAAGTTGGACTATTCCGTGATGAAGGAATTGCACGACGGATGGTTCAAATATTCGATCGGTTCGTTTGCCGAATATAAGGATGCGCGCGATTACCGGGTGCATCTGAGTAATACCACCACGCTCAGCGATGCATTCATTGCCGCATACAACAACGGGAAACGAATCACCGTTCAGGATGCTTTGATGGCGTTGAACCAACGGTGGTATAAATAATTGCGGTATCATTACGATGTTTCAAAACAGAGTCCGGAACGAAAAATACTAAGTTGATGAATCCTTTCAAAAAACTGATATTCATATTTGCGGGAATAATGACGGGGCTGCTCGCGGTTCATGCACAAGACGACGAGGAGCTTCTTGAAATGATGAAACACAAAGTTGTGGTGGAAAATCCCGTATATATGCCTGTTATCGGAGTGGGTGTCGGATATTTTAATTTCTTGGGTGATGTGAAAGATAATTTTGCAAACATCAACGTCGGCAAGCCGGGTTTGCGTGTCAATGTGGCCACATACTTGGGAAAGAAACATAATTTTAGAGGAAATTTGGTATTCATGATGGGGGACATCTACGGCACGCAACGTTCGGTGACCGATACCGCCCAAAATTTGAATTTCAAATCAAGCATTTTCAGTTTCGGCGTTAATTTTCATTACAGTTTCAAGCCGCTTTTGAAAGGAAAATTCTTCGAACCTTTTGTTTCCGTCGGTATCGAAACCATACAATTCGATACCAAAGCCGATTATTATTATCAACCGTTGTCGTCCAGCGACTATTCCGTTCGGTATAACTATTGGTCGGACGGCACCATTCGCGATGCGGCCGAGGACGTGAATCCGAATGCAAATATCATATCTCGTGATTATAAACCCGAAACCGACCTTCGATCGCAGAATCGAAGCGGTTTGGGCAAATATTCGCAGTTTGCGGTGGCAATTCCAGTCGATATAGGGTTCGATTTCAACGTTTCGGAACGTGTTACCTTACGTGCGGCAACTTCGCTGCATTATACTTTTACCGACCTGATCGACGATCTGAGTTCAAAATCGAAAAATCCGGATTATAAAGGAAAATCGGGAAACGACATGTATACTTTTACGTATTTGTCGCTGCATTTGGACTTGTTCTCGTCCGACAAGGTCAAGATTGTTGAGGATCTCTTTGCCGACCTTGATGATTTCGACTTTGCCATGTATGAAGATCAAGATAACGACGGCGTTTTCGACGGATGGGATCAATGTCCCGATACGCCGGACGGTATTAAGGTCGATTCCATCGGATGTCCTTTCGATACAGACCATGACGGTGTGCCCGATTATCTGGATCGCGAAAATTCCCGCATAGGAGCCATTGTGGACGAATACGGCGTGGAAGTGAATGAAAATATGGTGGTGGGATTGCTCAATGAGCAAGCGATACGCCGCAGCGACGTGGAATCGTACCTGCTGATGCAAAAAGTACAGAACAAAGTGCGTAGAGGCGAATCGCTGCCGATACCCGATAAATTCAAGAAAGTCGATAAAGATAACGACGGCTATATATCCTTCGATGAGCTGTTGAAAGTGATCGACGACTATTTCGACGGCAAGTCCGACTATTCTCCCGCCGATATCAAAGAGTTGAATAACTTCTTCTTCGAACAGTAAGCCGGAGGTAGCGGTATTTTGATGAGGCTGTGCAAAAAGCCTGTTTTCGGCTCGTCATTGCGAGTGCTATTATTTTATCAAATTTTTGAACAGCCTCAATCGAATTTATTCAGTATCCACGATCCGATACATTCCGATATCGGGTATCCCCCTCAAAAAATCCTCGATATCCATTCGCTTTTTCCCTTCAATTTGCAGATTTTTGACGGCAAGTCGGCCGTCGCTGGTCGAGATTCGCAGAAACGTTCGGTTATCCGATTCGATCGTTCCGGGAGTTGAATCATGCGTTTCGGGAACAACATCCGTCGCAAATATTTTGAGCATCAGCCGTTCGCCCTTCGGCGCAACAATCGTTGTCCATGCCGCCGGATAAGGAGAAAGCCCTCTGACAAGGTTATGAATCCGAATCGTATCCTGATCCCAATTGATTTTACAGGTTTCCCTGAATATTTTTGGCGCACTTTTCAGCGTGTCGGAAGATGTGACGGAATCTTGAGGCACCGCCACGAAGTTGCCGTCGGCGATGGATCGAACGGCTTTTGTCAGATGTAAAGCCCCGTCGCGCATTAACTTGTCGTGCAACGTTCCCGCATCGTCCGTCGGGCTTATTTCCACCTCGTTGCGCGAAATGATGTTTCCCGTATCGATTTCTTTACTGATGAAAAAAACGGTTGTCCCCGTGCGCGTTTCTCCGTTAATGATTGCGTGATTGATAGGCGCCGCGCCGCGATATTCGGGCAGCAGCGAAGCATGCAGATTGATGGTTCCCGCCGGCGGCATTTTCCATACTTCCTCGGGAAGCATACGGAAAGCCACCACCACAAACAAATCGGCTCGATAGCTTGACATATCTTTCAGAAAATCGGGGTCTTTCAGCTTCTCGGGTTGAAGCACGGGCAGCCGGTGTTGCAAGGCGCATTGCTTCACGGCCGATTCCTGTATCTTGCGCCCGCGTCCGGCGGGTTTATCGGGTGCGGTTACAACGGCCGCCGGTTCAAATCCCGCTTCGAGCAACGCTTCCAACGATGCTACGGCAAATTCGGGTGTCCCCATGAAAATAATACGCATAATTCAAGACGATTAAAATTGTGACATAACGTTGTTGCGGCAA
>JAVBRP010000130.1:0-8500 GCA_031547815.1 Bacteroidales bacterium
TTGTTGCAATTGAAGAAAAAGTATGACGACCAAGACAACAAATATCCCGTCATGCAGGAAATCGTCAAAAAGTATTGGTAACAATCCTCTATGGTATTTTTTGCGAAAGGATTTTGGGTCAGATTATACTGCTCGCAGGCAAGTTTTGTGCAAGTGTCTTTTATCCTTTTACCCCCGACTCCTAAAGGGGAGTCTCGGTGTACCGCGCTTTGCGGAAGTCCCCTTTAGGGTATTTAGGGGTGAAAAAAATATAACTGCTTAGCACAAAACTTGACGGCATGAAGTATAAAAACCCGATTGCCTCGAATAAATACCGGCAAGGCGCGCAAATCAAAAAACTTTTGTATTTTCGCCTCGGAAAATAATGCCATGGGTTACAAAGAAAACATACGGTTTATAATACCCTTGTTGCGAAACAAATACAGTCTTTCGCTGATTCTTTTTTTTGTTTGGATCATCTTTTTCGACTCCAACAATTTGATCGAACGCACCATTAACCTTCGGCATATACATGCGTTGGAAAAAGATAAAATCTATTACGACAACAAGATAGCGGAAGACAGAACCAAATTGGACGAGTTGGAAAGCAACCCCGAAAACCTCGAAAAATTTGCCCGCGAGCAATACTTGATGAAAAAAGCAAACGAAGACATTTTTATTGTCGAAAAATAATCGTTTTCCGCGCCGTGCCTCCATTTCCGGTTTACCGAGTCCCTCTTATTTTAGCTTCGAAATCGCCGCGACGCATCGAACTGATGCAGCAGGCAGGGTTGCAATTCACCGTGCAGCTTGCCGGAGAAGTCGACGAAATTTATCCGCCGGAGCTGCAACGCGAAGAAATACCGCTCTATTTGGCGCAGCTGAAAGCCGACGCTTTCGTCAAGTCGGTAACCATATCCGACGATACGGTTGTTGTTACCGCCGATACGATTGTTTGGATCAACGATCGTGTGCTCGGCAAACCGGCCGGCCCGCGCGAAGCCGTCGAGATGCTGGAAACGCTTTCGGGCAACATGCATCAAGTGTACACGGGCGTTTGCTTTGCCGCGAAACACAAGCGGCATACGTTTTTCGCCGAAAGTAAAGTTTGGTTCAGAAAGTTGACTTCGCAAGAAATCGCGTGGTATGTGGACAATTATCGACCATTCGATAAAGCGGGCGCTTACGGCATTCAGGAATGGATCGGCTACGTGGGAATAGAAAAAATTGAAGGCTCTTATTATAATGTAATGGGATTGCCGATACAAAAACTGTATCGCGAACTGTGCGATTTTATCGCTTAGGAATCAACTTCTTCGACAACAAAACCTACGCTCTTCAAATCGTCCCAAAAATTCGGATAGGATTTGCTCACCACTCCGGGATCTTCAATCTGCAAACCGGGAAAACGCATAGCGGCAGGAGCAAAAGCCATTGCCATGCGATGATCGTGATATGTCGCAATGCTGATCTCGCGTTGCGGTTCCGCGTGTTTTCCGCCTCGTTCGATGACACCCGGCTCCGGCGCTTCGATACGATAGCCCAACTTCAACAATTCCGTTTGCAGCGCGGCAATACGGTCGGTTTCTTTCACCCGCAAGGTTTGTACGCCGCCGAAACGGAAAGGAATATTCTTCAGACAAAATGTCACGGCCATGGTTTGCACCAAATCGGGCGCTTCGATAAAATCGATATCGCGACGCGCGCCGATGACGCTCGTTCGGGTAAGCAATGCGCCTTCGGGTAAATATTCCGTGTGTACGCCCGACATGTCAAAAAGCCGCGACACCACGGCATCGCCTTGCAAACCGGTCTCCGAAACGCCGGCAAGAAGCAGTTCTGCCTCATCGGCAAGCGATGCTATCTCGTACCAGTAAGACGCGGCGCTCCAATCGCGTTCCACCGTCACGTCATCCGATCGGTAACGCTGCGGAGCAATGTGTATGGTATTGCCGCCGTGTATCGTTTTCACACCGGCTCTATTCATCAATTCCAGCGTCATCCGAATGTACGAAGCCGACACGGGATCGCCCGCAATGCGGACGTTCAAACCTTCGGGCAACGAAGGCGCCACCAGCAGAAGCGCCGAAATGAATTGGCTGCTGACATTTCCTTTGATATTGACGGTATTTCCCGAAAGCGGTTTGCCCGAAGTACGTATCGGCGGGAAGCCCTGCTTTTCGAGATAGCGAATGTCGGCTCCCGCTTGATTCAGCGCTTCCACCAAATCGCCGATCGGTCGGTTTTTCATCCGTTCGGAACCCGTAATGGTCTTTGCCTCGCCCGTTGCCGCGAAATACGCCGTGAGAAAACGCATCGAAGTGCCGGCGTGGCCGATGTCGATCACTTCGGATTCCGATTCCAACCCCGCCTGCAACACCTTCGTGTCATCGCTGTCCGACAATCCGTGCAACGCAAACTTTTTGTCGCACAACGCACGGATCACCAGCCAACGATTGGAAATACTTTTCGAAGCCGGCAGATCGATTCTTCCTTGCAATTTTTGGTGCGGAAACCGGAGCGTATATTTCATTCGAACTATTTTAAGAATTTTTAATTGTTACTTTCGTTAAATTCAAACATCTTTGCAAAGGTAAAAGTCTAAGTCCGAAATTCAAATTGTATATACGGTATCAAAACATAAATGTGATCGGCAAATCCGAAAAATGAACTTTACGGACTTTTCGGCGTGTTTTTTGCATTCGGCAAAGAATCGCCGAATCGAGAAATATTGCGATCGGAGGGCCGAAAAAATAGAATGAAAAGCGTCATCATTATTCCGACATATAACGAGCGCGAGAACATCGAGCGGATGATCCGCAAAGTGTTTTCTTTGCCGCGCGATTTCCATATACTGGTTGTTGATGACAATTCGCCCGACGGTACGGCCCATATCGTGAAACGCCTGCAGGAAGAGTATCCGGAAACATTATTCTTGTTGGAACGAAGCGGCAAACAAGGTTTGGGAACCGCCTACATCGCGGGTTTCAATTGGGCGCTGGAGCACGGATACGATTACATTTTCGAAATGGATGCCGATTTTTCGCACAATCCCGACGATCTCATTCCGCTGCACGAAGCATGTGTTTCCGGCGGCGCCGATTTGGCCATCGGTTCGCGCTACGTTACCGGTGTGAATGTGGTCAATTGGCCCATGTCGCGCGTGCTGATGTCCTATTGCGCTTCGAAATACGTGCGTTTCATCACCCGCATGAAAGTATGCGACACCACGGCAGGGTTCAAATGCTACAAACGCGCGGTGCTCGAAACCATTCCGCTGGACAGGATACGGTTCAAGGGCTATGCTTTCCAGATAGAAATGAAATTCACCGCATGGAAATACGGATTCAAGCTGGTGGAAGTCCCCATCATTTTTTGCGACCGCAAAGCCGGGACATCCAAAATGAGCGGAGGAATTTTCAATGAAGCGTTTTGGGGCGTGGTGGTGATGAAATGGAAGAGCTGTTTCAGGAATTATAAAAGATAAACCGATGTCGTTTATTTGAGGACTTTTTATCATATTTTACCCTCGACTTCGGTATACCGCGCTTTGCGTAAGTCCACTTTAGATGACACTGCACTTGATACCGATCCCCCAAAATTTAACATTCCCCAAAAATGCCTCCCGCAAAGGACAAAACCACACGTTTCCGCGTTGCGGAACCCTCCGAATTAATGGCTTTCCTCACCAAGAAAATGGGTGATGTAAGTCGCAGCGATATTAAAAAGTTGCTTGCACGAGGTCAGGTAAGCGTCAACGAGGAGCACGTAACCCGCTACAATCACGCGCTCCGTGAAAATGATGTGGTGGCGGTTCATTATTCCAAGCGGCACGTTACTTTTTCGCATCCGCAAGTGCATATTCTTTATGAAGATGACGATGTGATCGTTATCGACAAAAAGGAAGGGCTGCTATCCGTAACAATAGGCAAGCAGCATGAAACGACGGCCTTTGAAATACTGCTGCAATACCTGAAAGCGAAAGACCTCCGCAGCCGTCTGTTTGCGGTGCACCGCCTCGACAGGGATACTTCCGGTGTGATGATGTTTGCCAAAAACAAGGATTTTCAAATGGAAATTCAACGCCGTTGGCACGAGAACGTTACCGAACGCAAATATGTGGCGCTGGTGGAAGGCACACCCGACCCGAAGAAAGGACGCATCGTTTCCTACCTGAGCGAAAACCCGAAATCGCTCAAGATGCGCTCGGATAGCCGCGACAACGGCGGGCAGAAAGCGGTCACCGACTACAAGCTGCTGTCGGGCAACGGCGCTTACTCCCTGCTGGAGATCAGCCTTGAAACAGGCCGCAAGAACCAGATCAGGGTTCACATGCAGCAAATAGGGCACAGCGTGGCGGGCGACAAAAAATACGGCGGCTCGTCAAGCCCGATCAACCGTTTGGGGCTTCACGCATCTGTTCTGGCATGGCGACATCCGTTTACCGGTGTCGCCTGCCGTTTTGAAAGCCCTGTTCCGAAGAAATTTACAGCATTCATCGGGGATACCCGGCGCTTCTGAGAAAACCGTTCCGGCCGGAAAACGCGCCCCCCTCTCTCCTGTGGAGAAAGGGGCGGGGAGAGAGGTTATACCGGGAACCGGGCCGGTTAATACTTTTCCTTTTGGAAGCCCCATACACGCAACTCCTCTTTCCAAGTGTCCGGATAATTGGCTTTTATTAACGATACCAAGGCATTCAGTATTTTTTGGATCATTGCTTTCCGGTCGGCTTTGATGCTGACATGCGTGGCCGATGTACTGTCACCGGACGTCGCTTTGCTTTTGGCTTCGGCAAAACGGATATAGATTTCTTTCCAATACTGTTCGCCGTATTTTTGGCCGGCCAACCCGTGATTCTCGATGGCTTTGACCATCTGCTCCAAGGCTTGCAAGCGCCGGTCGTTGTCGCTCGGCATCTTATAGGCGCCTTTCTCTATCACCATGCCGAATTGCGAATAATAAGCCGGCGCATTCTTTTTCGAATACTTATCGGAAATATACCCTTTCACGTAGCTCACCGATTGGTCGATATCGGTATTCACCGATTTCAAATCTTGCGTGATCACGATTCGCGAACTTTTCGTTTCATTACGCACTTTGAAGGAGTTCTTGAATACATTCGTCGCTTCTTTCAAATCGGCGGAAGAAGTCCATATCAACTTGAGCGCGGGACGAGTCTCCCATACGTTGGCCGCACCGGTCGCTATCGAAATCAGATCGGCCTCCTTGCGCGGAATGGTTCCGTGCGAACGTTTCTTACTTTTTACTTGTTCAGTCATCATCTTTAGTTTTTAAGGGTGATAATTATTTGGATTAAATTTACTTGTCGAACCGGCGGGTGTCATCTTTCAAGAGGCGTTGTCGGCATCAAACCTGTTTGTATAACCGGTTATTTGCACCGACGAAGCATCCGATTTATTGATGTTGATGCATGCATATTATCTTCCCGACATCCCAAATGCACTTGCGGCATGCGCAACATATCACGGTGACATCCCAAATGCACTTGCGGCATGTGCAACATATTACGGTGACATCCCAAATGCACCTGCGGCATGCGCAACATATTACGGTGACATCCCAAATGCACCTGCGGCATGCGCAACATCTTATGGTGACATCCCAAATGCACTTGCGGCATTCGCAACATATTACGGTGACATCCCAAATGCACTTGCGGCATTCGCATCATCTTACGGTGATATCCCAAATGCACCTGCGGCATGTGCAACATAATTTTTTGATACCTTGAAATGATGTTGCGGTATGCACATAGCATCATGATGATATTCGAGACATATCTGTCTGACGAATTTACGATACTCTTCCATATACGTAATTGCCGGCTAAAGGTTATGTTGATTTATGATGCGGATACACCGGAAACTATCCCGAATATTCGATTATCAACAATATAAAGTATCTTCGCTTCCGCAAATAAATCATTTTTATGGATTCGATCCGAAGTATTTATAAGATGGGGCTTGGCCCGTCGAGCAGCCATACGATGGGCCCGAAGCTCGCAACGGAACTGTTTTTGATTCAAAATTCGCGTGCGGATACGTTTCGCGTGACGCTTTACGGAAGTCTTGCCGCTACCGGGAAGGGGCATCTCACCGACTTGGCGATTATCAAGACATTGGAACCCTACCCGGTGGAAATTGTTTGGGAACCCAAAATCTTCCTGCCGTTCCACCCGAACGGTATGAAGTTCGAAGCGTTGGACGAAAACCGGATTGTGACCGCCGAAAAGGTGATATACAGCATCGGCGGCGGCGAAATTGCAGAAGAAGGTGAAACCCGCCGGGAAAGCGCGCCCGTGTATGACTTGACTACCATGCACGACATCCTGACGTGGTGCGAGCGGCAAGGGCGAACCTATTGGGAATACGTGCTCGAAAAGGAAGGCGAAAGCATTTGGCAATATCTCGGAGAAGTGTGGGAAGTGATGAAAAAGTCGGTGCAACGCGGTCTCGAGAACGAGGGCGTTCTGCCCGGAGGCTTGGGCTTGCAACGCAAAGCATCGACGTATTACGTAAAAGCGGCGGGATATAAAGCCTCGCTGAAAAGCCGCGCGTTAGTGTACGCCTATGCACTGGCCGTTTCCGAAGAAAATGCGGGCGGCGGCGAAGTAGTTACCGCACCCACATGCGGCTCGTCGGGCGTGCTGCCCGGAGTGCTGTATCACTTGCATACGAGCTACGAATTTTCCGACGCAAAGATATTGAAAGCGTTGGCTACGGCAGGATTGATCGCCAACATCGTCAAAACGAACGCATCCATATCGGGAGCGCAAGTCGGATGCCAGGGCGAAATAGGGGTGGCGTGCGCCATGACGGCCGCAGCAGCCAATCAATTGTTCGGCGGAAGCGTTGCGCAGATCGAATATGCTGCCGAAATGGGTTTGGAGCATCATCTGGGATTAACTTGCGATCCGGTGTGCGGCCTGGTGCAGATTCCCTGCATCGAGCGGAATGCATTTGCCGCCGTCCGCGCTTTGGACGCCAATCTGTATTCGAGCCTTTCCGACGGCATACACCGCATCAGCTTCGATAAGGTGGTGGAAACCATGCGCCAAACGGGGCACGACTTGCCGAGCCTATACAAAGAAACGTCCGAAGGCGGATTGGCCAAGCAGATGACGGGGATTTGAGTACCGGGTATTACCTCTCTCCCCGACCCTCTCTCCACAGGAGAGAGGGAGACGCGTTTTCCGCCTGAATTGTGTACTGCGCAAGGGCACCCTCTCCTGTGGAGAGGGCGGGGGGAGAGGTGATGATGCAAGACTTGTCCGTGAGAGGAATAACAATTCGCAACTTGCACGCGTTGCAAACGCGCGCAAGCTGCGAAAATCCGAAAATAATTACTTCCCGCTGAAATTCACCGCGTCGAACAGAACGGAAGGTATGCGCCACGAAGAAATCATCAGCGGGTCGTTGCCCACTTCAACGATGCTTTTCCACAAGTTCAGCAGGTTGCCCGTAATATTCATTTCGTTGATCGGCTTCACCGTTTTGCCTTTTTCCACCAAATAGCCTTCGATACCGAACGAAAAGTCGCCGGTGGTGCTGTTGCTGTTCCCGCCGTTGAACCCCGTCACCCAAATGCCTTTATCCATCGAGGCAAGCAATTGGTCGAAATTTTTGCTGCCGTGCTCGCAAGTCAATATCGAAGGCGATTGCACGGTCGGTTCCATATTCAGTTTGGCGCCGTTGTACGTGTCGATGTAATAAGTTTTCAGAACGCCCTTTTCGATCACCGTACGTTTGCGGGTAGCCACGCCTTCGCCGTCGAACCAACGGGCGCCGCGCGCTCGCGGAATATGCGGATCGTCTGTCAGCGTGAATTTTTCCGACACAATGCTTTCTCCGATTTTATCGATCAGGAAAGAGTTTTTTTGTTGAATGGCGCTTCCGTACAACGCCGAAATAACAGGCGACAGTAATCGGGTGATCTGCGTGTTGTCGATCAGCATCGGGTAAACGCCCGAATCGGTCTTTTCCTGACCCAATTTGCGCACCGTACGCTCGTATGCCGTTTTGCCGATACCGCTCTTTTGCAACTTATCCCAAAAGATAGCCGCGTCGTACCAATAGGAAGACGGACGGGCGTCGCCCTCGCCTTTCATCGCCGTGTCGGCCATGATGCTGAAATAGGTCGTCTCGTTCTCGCCTTCGAACCCGTTGCTTGCAATCATATACGAACCGGAAACACCGTCGTCGTAACCTGCCGTCACGGAGATCAAGCGCGGATCGGAACCGTACACTTCGTTGACGGTATTCTTAATCAACGCCAGTTTATCGTCTACCGATACCTTGTCGGAACGGCTGTCGTACGTATCCAACCCTTTGCCGTTGCTTTTGTAGTAGCGGTCGGGGTTCGGAAGCCGCCGAAACTCGTCCTTGGCCAGGAAACGTGTAGTTTCGATACCCGAAGCGATATATCTCTCCAACTCTTTTTTGTCTAACCGGTTGGTCGAGTACGAAGCATATCGACCGTCGACGTAAAGTTGAATGTTCAT
>JAVBRP010000051.1:0-18566 GCA_031547815.1 Bacteroidales bacterium
GTTCCCGGTTTCGTCCGGATGATCGTTCAGGTAAGTAATGGAATCTCCTAGAGCTACCCATTCCAATGGTTTCGGCGGAAGGGAAAAGGCCGTTAAAATAATGATTGAAAGAATGATGAATCGCTTGATCATGTTACAAAAATTTTTTCGTTACAAAAATAGGGAATTTCACACGATTTTGGATGAAACCATTGCCATGTGCAAAAAAACATTTATGTTTGGGGTATGATGCGTATAGATATTCTTACAGTAGTACCCGAATTGCTCGAAAGCCCGTTCGGCCATTCCATTATACAGAGGGCAAAATCGAAAGGTATTGTGGAACTGGTAGTCCATAACATCCGCGACTATGCCACCGGCAAACACCGGCGAGTGGATGATTACGCTTTCAGCGGCGACGCAGGTATGGTGATGATGATAGAACCGGTATTCCGCGCCATCACCGACTTGAAAAGCCAACGTGAATACGACGAGGTGATCTACACTTCGCCCGACGGTGAAATACTCGGACAAAGAGAAGCCAACCGCCTGTCCACGCTTGGCAACATTATCATATTATGCGGCCATTACAAAGGTATCGACCACCGTATCCGCGAACATCTCATCACCAAGGAAATATCCATTGGCGATTATGTCCTCACTGGCGGCGAACTGGCAGCAGCTGTTATTTGCGATGCGGTGATCAGGTTGCTTCCCGGCGCTTTGGGCGACGAAAGTTCGGCGCTCACCGATTCGTTCCAGGATAATCTGCTGGCACCGCCCGTGTACACACGTCCTGCAGAATTCAACGGTTGGGAAGTTCCGGAAATATTGCTGCAAGGCAATACGGCCGCCATCGACCAATGGAAGTTCGAGCAATCGATGGAACGTACCAAACGGTTACGGCCAGGATTGTTGGAGTGAACTGAACATTGACGCAAAACGCAGAGATTAACCCCAATCAAGCGTGATTTTCAATTTCGGCATGGTTATTGCAATGGACGATGCCAATAATCCGGGCTTTGCGCTCATTCAGATTAACTCACTTGTAATCCGGCATTTACATTTCAGTTTTCCTGCATCTTTCGGATCGTTCCAAGAAATTGGATTGTTGAACGCTCTGCCTGCACTAAAATTTTATACATGTTATTTTTAGATTTGAATTTGAGCAGTCAACTGCTTCAAACACTCTCCGGGCTTGGATACGAAAAGCCCACACCTATTCAGGAGCAAGCCATACCCGTCATTTTGAAAGGGAGGGATATTTTCGGTTGCGCACAAACAGGCACGGGAAAAACCGCCGCTTTTGCATTGCCCATGTTGCAAATGCTTCATGCGACGATTAGCGCAAAACGCAATATCCGCGCACTGATACTCGCACCGACTCGCGAATTGGCCATCCAGATAGACGATAACTTTGCGGAATACGGCAAGGGAACACGCTTGAGCCATACGGTTATATACGGCGGCGTATCGCAAATCAACCAAGTGAAGGCACTTCAAAAAGGAACGGATATTCTTACCGCAACGCCCGGCCGTTTACTCGATCTGATCCAACAAGGATACATCAACCTGCAAAACATCGAGTTCTTTGTGCTCGACGAAGCCGACCGAATGCTGGATATGGGTTTCGTCCACGATGTGCGAAAGATCATCGCATTATTGCCGGCAAGGCGGCAAACCCTGTTTTTCTCGGCCACCGTTACTCCGGATGTAAAACGGCTGTCGGAATCGCTGCTTACCGATGCGGTGCGGATCAACATTGCGCCCGTTTCTCCGGCTTCGGAAATGGTGGAACAATCCGTATACTTCGTGGAAAAGGAGGATAAGCGCGAACTGCTGAACCGCCTGCTTTCGGACGGACAGATAGAAAATGCGCTGATATTCACCCGCACCAAACATAATGCCGACAGGGTTGCCAAAGCGCTGAACCGAAACGGGATCAAAGCCGAAGCGATCCACGGCGACAAGTCGCAAGGCGCACGTCAACGTATCCTGAACAGCTTCAGGGAAAAGTCGTTGCGCGTGCTGGTGGCTACCGATCTTGCTTCGCGCGGCATCGATGTGGATAAACTGAGCCATGTGATTAATTTCGAAATACCCGAAACCGCCGAAACGTACGTACATCGTATCGGCCGAACGGGACGCGCGGGTTGGAAAGGCGCCGCCATTTCCTTTTGCGCACGCGACGAAAAACCTTATCTGAGAAATATCGGCAAATTCATCAACAAGGAAATCAGGGTTGTTGAATAGATAGTGACGAGTGACAGGCAGTGACGAGTGACAAATTACGGGTGACAAGTGGCAACACTTGTATTTTGTAATTTGTCGCTTTTCACCTGTCACTCGTCACTATTCACTATTTCACTTGGAATACAAAATTATTCCGGTATCTTTGTAACGATTGATTTTAAGCAGCAAACTTGAGTTATCGGGTGAGCAACCCTTTTTTATTCTGCAAAATTATTTATATCGAAAAATAAAAATCTGAAACATAATGGCAAGACCGGCATCATTCAATAAACGGGAATTGGAACAAAGGAAAGAGAGCAAGCGGAAGAAAAAACAACAAAAGAAAGACGACAGGAAGTCGGGTACGGGCAGCAGATCGTTTGAAGACATGATCGCATACGTCGACGAAAACGGGCTTATTGTTGACTCGCCGCCCGATGCCGCGCAAAAGAACGAAATAGACGCAACAACCATCGAAGTATCGGTTCCCAAGAAATCGGAAACCGAAGAGGATCGGATGTTAAAGGGACGGGTCGAATATTTCAGCGCGTCCAAAGGTTACGGTTTCATAAAAGATTCGGCCGGCGCCGAGAAATATTTTTTCCATGTCAATAACACTTTGGAACCGGTGGCCGAGCACGATACGGTGACGTTTGAGTTAATGCGCGGCAACAAAGGGATGAATGCCGTCAACATAAAGATTTTCAGACAATAGCCGACCGCATTTCGGCTGTTTCGCGTTGAACGGCAACTTAACGAAACGATACCGCAAGAAGTATCAATGCAACACTTTTTCCAAATATTGTTGCAAAACCAATGCGTGGTTTTCTGCGGCAGTTTTTGAGGCAATCAATAGTGTAACCGTTTGTTTTCCTTTTATTTTAATGACAAATTCTTTTACGGATGGCGATTTTTCCAATTCTTCGACGTACTTCCGTTTAAATTCTTCCCAACGGTTTTCTTTATCTTGATGATACCACTCCCGTAGGGGTGTCGACGGCGTTATGTCCTTGCCCCAAAGGTCGTAGTGAAGATTTTCTTTTTTCATGCCTCTCGGCCAAAGTTTATCCGCCAAAACCCGAAATCCGTCCGACTTTTCCTCCGCATCGTACACCCGTTTTATCTTTATTTGTGTCATCTCGATCAAATCAGATACTTGAAAGTTTTACCTTCGGCAAGCTCTATTGTGCATTCATACTTTTCTCGCTTTGCGTCTTGCGCCTTTGCGGAAGAATAATCACACCAAGACGCTTTATGCCGTGAGAAGTATAACAACAACCGCGATCTTTTGTTTTGTCGGAAATCAATTGCGGGAGAAAGGGTTCTTTTGATTGACCTGCTCGGCGGGCGGCAGTATTTTTTTGAGAATGGCGCTGACCGAATCGGCTTTTTTCAACACCATCAGGTGGTCGCCGCCTTCGACGGTATAAACGTCGTCCAACCGCTCGTAAGGGAATATTTGATCGTCGGTTCCGTGAATGTGGCACAAGTTGGGACATTTGTTTTCGGGAACCCATCGGGTGATGATATCCACCGCCCATTTCATGTACAACGGGTCCGTCACGGTCATATATTCGGCCAATTGCTCGGTCGGCATCTTGTAAACCAATCTGTTAAAAGTGTTTGTTATCAACTCGGTGTGCGAATAGGTGCTCAACGGAATTCGTTCCGCCAAACGGATTCTCTTTACGGCTTTAAACAACGGCGGTATCTCCTTTTTGTCTTTGAACGACGATATGACGATGCTTTTCAACGGATGCAGAAATCGGTTCATTTCCTGCATTATCACTGCACCGAAAGAATATCCGACAAGAATAAAATTGTGCTTTGTGTCGATGGTTTCCGCCATTTCGTGCACATATCGGTCAAGAGAAATTCCCGGCTCGGGAATGATCCATTCGATATATTTTTTGCAATAGCCTTCAGGTAATTCTATGTGGTCAAACACTTTGCAGTTATAACACATTCCCGAAATGAAATATATGGGTATGTCGGGTTTCGCCGGCTTGAGGATCGCCCGCATCAGGTTTTCTATTTTCCGGCCGACCAATTTTACGGTTCCCATGATGGTTTCTAAACGAGGTGCATTTTCAAAAAATATCAGACACTTTTTTAATGAAACAAGCGTCGAAATATTTTCCGATTTGTCGCGTCAAAATTAATACTATCCATGTAATTTAACCGATTTTATAAACTATTGTTCGACATTTATGCACTAATGCAGCGGTAAATTATTAAGGGAGGAGGCACACATCGGGCAAATACAAAGCAAAAAAACTACGGGTGCCGGTCCCGTAGTTTTTTTATGGACGATTTTTTTAACCGCCCTTTTTACACAAATTTTCTAAATTTCCTTATCAAGCAACCCCTGAAATTCTGCCGGAACTTCAATCGCTTCGCCGGTCGATTCCGACCCGTAGTCTTCCATTGCAACCATTTTGGACAAGTCGATATTGCCTTTTTCCTCCTCGGAAATCGGCAAAATGATACTTTGATCGTTTGACTTATCGCTTTGTCTCGCTTTCAAATTCTTGATATCCTTGGCTTGTTTTTGCGCATTTTTGGTAATGTACTTTATTTCACCTGTTCCTATTGAAGCAATAGCCGGCCCGGCTTTCAAGTATTTTCTATACGACAATAACGAGAAATCGGAAGCAATATCGATGGTAGCCGTAGGCACCATCAGATTAACATTGAGTGCGTCGCCAACGATATACAATCCGGTTGAGGTCCAATCCAAACATTGTATGAGCGAACTCGAAAAATTCTTTACGTTGCCTTTATCGTCCCTGATCGTCACTTGATAGCAGGGAGTTCCGCCACCGCAATCCACAAGTGCCGTGTCGATTTTAAAGAAAGTAACGGAGTCCTTGTAGGTTTTCATTCGTGTCCAAACACTATCGCAGGTCATCAAATAATCATCGAGGTCTTTCTTGCCGGTCAACTTGGGCAAACCCTCCCATACAAAAGCCTCTTTCTCTTTCTTGTTTCTTTGCGCGTCCATTTCCGGTATGAAAATAAATGACGCCATGACGACTAAAAATAAAATTCTTTTCATTGATTAAAAAATTAAAAGTGAATAAATTATGGTTTATTAAAGTTTGTTGATATTCTTGGGTGTGATACGGATTACCAGTCCTTTCTGGATGTCGGCATCGGTCGGAAAATATTCCACGCCTTTGGTGTCCTTCCGGAAATAATCGTCGTCGAAAAACACCAATTGGTAGTATTTGCCGGCCTCATTACGGGGAAGATAAATCTTATATTCGCCGTTTGCATCGGTTTTTCCCAATATCCGACGCATTTCCTCCATTTCGTCGACACCTTCTTCCGTTTTTCCTTTCACTTTCAGCGATTTGAAAACCTTGCACATGATGCTTGCATTCGGAATCGGGAAATTTTGTTTGTTCATGTCCATGCGAACATTATCCACCACTTTCCCGGATATTTCGCGCGGAAATGTCTTTTTCAGGTCAGCATAAATTTTTTCGTATTGCAGGCAATATTCATCGGAGGGGTTCATTTTGAGAATGCCTACCCGATAAGTTTGCGCTTTTTGGTATTGCGTCAAAGCGCCCAGCCAATCTTCTTTTGCACGTAAGCTCTCGGCTTCGGCATACGTGCTTCGGGCAATGGCAATAGCTTTGGTCAAAATCTGCATGTTATCCATCTTCTTCCGATCCATGGCAACATCGGTCGGCCGGTCGCTGCAATTCATGGCATCTTGATAGGCGGTATACGCTTCGCTGTAAAGCCCTTTTCGGAACGATTCGTTGGCATGACCGATGTTGCGCTCGTAACACGATTCCGACACCATCACGATGATCGACCTTCCTTCTTTCGGCCCTAGTTTTCCGATCGTAAAAGGCACAAAAACTTTGTCTTCAACAGAAAATTCGATTTGATGTTCCGCTTCTTTCATTTTCGGGTCGCTCAAATCGAAAAAAATATCATATCGATACCATCCGTTTTCAAGTTTGGGCGATTCGGACGACAGTTTACCGGTTTCCGATTGGATCAACAAAGCATCGGATTTACAGGAAACGTACACTCCGGCTGTGTTTTCCTTCGGCACCACAAGCAATTTTTCATTTTCGAATTCGATCGATCCTATTTTTGAAACCTTTACATCATAAATTTCATGATTGTGAGGATCCAAATACGTCGATAACTTCGTCTCGACGCCACCTTCGCTCGATATGAAAAAAACTTGTTTTTCGCCATCGGGAACGTAACAAACCGCTCGATATTGGTTTCTACCGTCATCGCGTTTTCCCAAATACTTGACCCGGGTTCCCGCATTTTCACGAATGTGTAATATGTTGACGGAAATAAAATCGACACAAGCGCTGTCGGCAGGTCCAAATCCATCGACCGATTTAGATATTTTATTTACTTGATAAATTTGAGAATGAGCAATGCTCAAAGCAAACAAACCTGCCAATAAAAATATAATTCGTTTCATCAGAATTTACCTTCAAAATCACTTAAACTAAAAACATCCGATTTGGGAAGCGGTTTTGCCGGATCGTCCGGTTGCCATGTGCGGACATGGATCAGCGGGTTTTGCTCATCTTTGAAATCCATCATCAGAAACAGATAACCGACATCCGAATAATTGGTCGAATTCCAATGCTGTTTCAAGGTGACGCCGTAAATGTGCTCCTTTCGCGGGTCTTGGTGTTTGGTGACCTTGATTTCTTCGAATTCGATATTGATACGCGGATTTTTGTTGAAAGCGCCTTGCAGTTTTGTCAGATATTCCTGTTTCGACTGCGTGGTATATTTGATCACGGGCGCATCCGTTTTCGTTTTGATAACATTCCCCGTGATGATGAGCGCATCGTCGCTGTATACCTTTTGCAGGTAAGGCATATCTTTCCGATTGTATGCAGTGCGGAAATTTTCGATGAAATCGAGTACGATTTGTCGGCGATACAAATCGACAGGATTGGAACTGCGCATAATTTTGGCGTATTGCACCTGACTGATGGTGAAACAGATATTGGTGATTTGCCCCGAAATATTGAAATTGATCACCACTTCCTGATTTTTGTCGCTGTCGAAAGTTTCGCCTTGCAGCGGTTGCATCATCACCGGGATGCTGCGCACCTGATAGCCGACCGATGTGCTCATTCCGCGTTCCACGATCTCGGTTTCCGAACACCGGAACGGGCACACTTCCCACAGTACGCTTAAAGTGACTTGCGCATCGGGCGTCAGGGCCAACTTTTTGAAATCCAAGCCGCGATTTTCCGCCTGCGCTGCGTTCAATTCGGTAAGCAACGTCGAGATGTTCCGATTGGCCTTGGCGGTCAGAGCGGCATCATTCAAATTCGTTACTTCGATGGTAGTAGCATACTGAGCGTCGGCGATTGCGAAGCTCACACATGCGATTACCGTTAACAGGTATTTTCTGACATTTTTCATACGAGTGACTATATTTATTTAATTGAATATCTGAACCCAAACAACCCCTTTGTCGGGATAATCGGACAGTTTATCGTCGTTCTTCCCCGTAAGGTAATTGTAGCGGGTGCCTTTTCCCTTGCCCAATATCGCTTCGATGACCCCGGCTTTCGAATAGACGATCAAATAGGCGTTTTCCGCATTCGACAACGATTGCATTTTTCCGTACATGATGCTGCCTTCCTGTTTTTTCTTTTCGAGAAAGGGCTGAATGCTTTGAACGGTCGTGTAGCCGATCATTTCGTCCAGAACGGAATTGCCGGTGTTGCCCGCAACGGCTCTTTCGACGGGAGCCGCAGCCGGAGCCGTCTTTTCGGGTTCCGCAGGTACAACGGTTGCGGTCGGTTGTGCTTTAACTTCTTGTATGACGGGCGCTTCGGTCAATGGTTGCGGAGCCTCGTCGACCGCAGCAACCGGAGCCGGCGCGGCTTGCGACGCTCCGCCCGAAAAGGCTTCCGCTTTGGAGATATACAGAAAAGCACGGAACATACCTCCGCGCATCACTTCGATCTTGTGTGTATGCTTTGCCAAATTTTCCTTGACGACACTTTTCGATACGGTGATGTTTTCTTCGGACATCACCCTGTCGACTTCTATTTCCAGAATGGTTTTCGCCAGATCGACCGCACCGTCTTTGGTTTCGTCCGACTTATCGGCATAAATGTATTCGCTGTTGCGCTTGATTTGATTGATTTGATTGGTTTGATCTTCCTGCGCCCACAAAGAAGCGGAAAGGAAAAGGAACATCAATAGGAAACAATGCACTGTTATTTTGTTTTCACCCCTAAATCCCCTAAAGGGGACTTGCGCAAAGCGCGGTATACCGAAACTCCCCTTTAGGGGTCGGGGGTTAAGCATGATGAAAGAATTCTTGATTAATCGGCATTGCAATAGGAAAGCGAACTTGAACTGCTTCATTTCAGTATTTCTATTAAATTTTTCTTGGGTTTGTTGTCGTCCGTCCCGTAAATGGTTTGGACGTTGTGCGTGGGAATATACGTATAAAGCGTGGCGTCGATATAACCTTTCCGATCCTTAAAAACGGTATACGGAGCCGAAAAATAAAGCCCGTGATTGTACCTGTAATCCTTGTTTTCGTAGATCACCACACCAGTTACCCGATCGTCTTTCAACGCATCGATGCCCACGTAAACAATGTTTTTTTCGTCATGCATGAAAGAACAAAACTTGCTCAAATCGCACTCGTATTTTTGCGTTTCGGAAGTATAATACCGTTGATTCACACGCACTTTTACGTCGGTATCGATATTTCCGTCGCCGGTAAAAAGGTTCGTGATCGATTCGGGAATATAATCCTCGTCGAACAACAAACTCATCGATCCGTCCTTATTTTTCCTCCAATATTGATCGGACATCATTTCCGGAATCAGGTACGTAGCGCCTTTACGCACGAAAATGTTCGGCATGGCGCTCGGGCCGAGCGTCGACGAGTTCGGCGATTCGGCTTTTGCCTTTGCGGGAACGCGGTACGTATTCAGATGCGTGAAAAAAAAGTACTCCAATTCCCTTTTGTCCATACCCAGAATCAGGTCGATCCTTTTCCGGAACTGCAAGGCGATTTCCTGCCCCGCAACGTTTTTCCACCCTACATAATACAGCGAATCGCTATTCCCGAACAATATTTCATCCGTCGGCGCGGAACTCAACAGACTTTTGACGGACGGGGAAGACAGGTTAAAAATATTCCCGTCGACAAACAGCGCCACCTTATCGTCTTTCAACTTGCTCAGCGCTTCGAAATTATCCTTGCAAAGCAGCAGTTCTAACCAATACCGCTCCGCAAAGTCGAAATACAACTCGTTGCGTTCTTTCCCTTCCTTGCGGGGAAAAAGACGAATGCCGACAAATATCACGGCAGAATTGATGGTTCTGACTTCCATCAACTTATCGTCCATCAAATTCTTCATGGGATAAATCCCGGACGCGCGTTTGTCCAAACCGTACGGTTTCAGTTTATCCAACACGTACCCCGCACAGGCGGTCGATTCGACAACTTGTGCGGATACGGTAAGAAGAAACATGCCGACCGCTATGGAAAGAATAAATCTTTTCATTCGGATGTGATGTGTGCTTGAACCTCTCCCCCCGCCCTCTCGGCCCCCTTCCCCTTCGGGACTTCCCCCACAAGGGGAAGGAAGAGGAATAAAGAGTTTTGGAGAGGGAGCCCTTGCGCAGTCCGCGATTCAAGTACGGAGCGCGTCTCCCTCTCTCTTGTGGAGAGAGGGTTGGGGAGAGAGGCTGTTTGGTACTACGGAATCCCCGTAGTTCCGACAATGATGCTGCCTTTCAGGCTGCCGTCCTTGCCGTACCATTTCACTGCGGTAGGTTCGTTGTTCGAGAACTGTCCCGTAATCTTGTCGCCGACTTCCGCAACGCGCTTTTGCGGGTCGTTTTTGCTGATCTGCTGCGATTTCGTATAGACCAAAGTTCCCAAACCGTCGGCTTTACCGTTCTTCTTGTCGCCGGTATATTTCCCGTAAGGGAACGGTTCGCCGGAAGTAACGGCTGTCGTTCCGCCACCGTTGCCGCCTTCGGTTTTTACGGTAATTGCGGAAGACGCCGAAAGGTTGGTTTTGGTATCTTTCACCGTTATCGTCGCTGTTCCTTGCACCACAGCCGTGACGTTCCCGTTCGCAACAGTAACTACCGCAGGATCGCTCGATTCCCATGCCAACGCGCTTTTATCGGCGTCGGTGGGAGTCACTTCGACCATCAATTCACCCGAATGCCCGACAGGCAATGTGGTTTCGGCCGGTTTAAGTTCGATCTTCTCTATCGCTTTCGCAGCCGGAGCGGTCTCTTTATTTGCAACAAGTTGTTGTTCGGCAGGTTGCTCAATCTTCGGTCCGTCGGCAACTTTGTCTTTTTTCACTACGCCGAAATAAACGCCCGCACCGATCCCTCCGAGCAAAATGCCCGCAACGATAACGATCAACGGGAGTTTGCTTCCGCCGCCGGGCTTACTGCTGCCGCCGCCTTTCACCTCGATCAGCGGTTTTCCGCATTCTTCGCATACGAAAGGATTCGAACGCTCTATTTCCTGTACGGTTTTGCTTAACGCGCTTCCGCATTCTTCGTCTATGTTTTTACAAACGCCTTTAATTTTTGCCATATTGATGATGTGTTGTTAATTATTGATTTTATTTTTCGGCTAATTTGGTTTGGATCACGTTGATCGCCGCATTTTTGTAAGCGACGAATTGTTGGTCCAGATCGTTATTCCCGCACAACGGCAGAATTTGTTCGTTGACCAAGTCGGCGATGGCTTTCTTCAGAACCGCCTTCTTTTCGTTATGCATATAATCCTTGTTCAACTTTCCGTCCACCAAACCGGTTACTTTGGCAATTCCTGCATCGTCGATCGCCAATTGATCTACGGCTTGCATCACGTTCTTACCCAAGTTGATCCAATTCCCCATCATTCCCAATTCATCGGGGAATCCGATTGCTTTGAATGTCTCGCCGGTGGTCGGATTTTCTTTGTTGATCGGCAATTCCATCGCAAAAGCAAGTATCATCGTCGGGATCAATTCTTTCTTTTTATCTACAATCGATTTTTCGAACAGTTCGGGAAGCGGTTTCGCGAATGTTTCGGTGTGAAGCACCATTTTGTTCAGCGCCGCTTTCGGGCCGATCAGCATGTCGTTGTATTTCTCCTTGAGGTTGGCCACGTTTGCCGCAAACCGCAAAGGGAATCCGCTTGCCGCCGCAATCACCACGATCTGATTGGCTTTGTAGTTGGTCGACAAGTCCTGCCCTTCGGAGAAACCGGGCGAAATTTGCTTGAACATGTTGATGAACTTCTGGCGGAAATTCGTCGGATCGTTGTATTCGGGCAAACTGAGCTGTACCATCCGCATCATTTGCGCGTTACCGCCCGGCAACACTTTGGAGATTTCTTCGGAATTGAACTGCAAATAGCATTGCGCCGAGCGAACCAGACCGCGCACGAATTCTTCCAGACGCTCTTCGGTGTTGTATTCCTGTTTAATCTTTTCGAGAATGTTCACCTGCAACATCTTTTGCGTGGGATCGGCGGTCGCCAAATCGGTCATCATCGCCGAAGCGTTGGTGAGACAGGTTTTGATGAAAATGTCCTCGATGCTTTCCAAGTCCAGCTTTTCGTACAGATTGTTGAAACTGCGCTTTCCCTCTTCGCCCAGCAGTTTTACCAACTCGTTCCTTATTTGCGACGCATTCCGCTTTTGTTGCGTTTCGTCGGTGGTGAAACGTTTGGTGTTTTCCCGCACCAGTTCGGGATCGTATTTTTTCACGATCTTGTTGTCGCCTTTCGCTTCCTCGTTTTGGGGCTTGCATTTCGATTCGGCTTGATTTTCCACCCGTTGCAGCATGGTGGTCAACAGCGATTGGAAGGCAACGATGTTTTTCAACATCTGTTCCAACTCGTTCTTCACCATTTGAATCAGCTCCACCGCATACGAATAGCCCGCAATTCGGGTTTGGATCGTATAGAATTCGCATTTGGCGGTTTTATACGCCGCAAACACTTTGTTGGAAGCGCCCGTGATGGCGTCTTTCAGCCATCCGATGTTGTCCCACTCCGTGTTGCAACGCTTGATTTCGGGAGTTGTGGTCTGGTCGCGGTGGTTTTCGTATTCCGCAATTCTTTCCTTGAACTTGGGCACGCGCGATTCGCAATCTTCGATCAACAACGTGACGTATTTTTCGACTTCGACAATCGACTTGGTGCCGCTTTGCCATTCGTTGAACAGCTTTTCTTCGATATGACGGCGGATGTAGGCGGCATACGCATTCTTTTCCGCTCTTTGAATCTTGTAAAATTCTTCGACGCCCAATCCTCTGTAATTCGTATTGTATTGAAGCTCGCACGATTTTGTGAATGCGCTCAGCCAATTTTTCTTTTCCTTATCCGTTTGCGCATCTTCCGCGAAAAACTGCGTCGAAGTTTCCCAACCCGAAGCAATCTCTTTCCATTTCTTGGTTGCAACGTTATCGATAATCGGTTTCGAAAGCGTCAGGTAGTTTTCGGACAACAAAAGCTCTTCTTTGGTTTTCTTTTCCTGAATTTCGGCCTTGAAACCCGTGCCGATCTCGGCTTTCGAGCATTCGTCGAAGCCCATTCCGTCGCGCCAAAGGTTAAATTGCATCTGTTTTGCGGCTTGACGCGCGAAACTGTACGTAACGAATTCTTCCACTTCCGTTTCCGGATATTCCACGCGCTTCACGCCGAACGAAAGGAATCGGCGTCCGTGCACCGGCGCGCCCGATCCGTCTCTTTCCGGCTCGGTTCCGTTGTTTTCGCAATTCAGCAGGCGCGCCATTTGTCCGCCCGAACCCATGTTGGCCGCAACGATCTTTTGGAACAGAAAGTCGGCCACCGCAGCCGGAAGCTCCGTTCCGAGCTGTAATTGCTTACCCGCTTCGTTGATGTTCGAAAACAAGTACGCGGCTTCGAAAGCGTCGCAACCTTGCATCAAGCGTTTCACTTGGCCGAATTCGTCCTTCGCCAAGCCGCTTACGTCGTGCGGCTTGTAGGTTCCCACGCTGATGGCGTTCAATTCCGCCAAAGCGGCATATCCGTTTGCCTGATAATAGCCCGCATTGTGGCTCGGCGTTGCAACGATCGTTTCGGGAACGTATAAGTACAGATGCACCTTGTATTGATCGCCGACACCGTGCTGCGGCGCAAATTCCTTGCGAATCTGAGCAATCGAATCGATGACGGAGCCGGAACCGGTTCCTCCGGCCAAGCCTGCGCACACGTGAAACGTCACCTTGTTTTCCTTGCTCGCATCAACCAACCGTTGAACGCTGTCTTTCAGGCGCGTCGTAAAACTCTTGTCCGACGGGCCGCTCAGATTATTGGCAAAAAGCAATCGGCCCAATCGACGGCGTTGGCCGCCGATACCGTCGGAAATCAACGCGCTGATGTCGTCCAGCAGCTTACGATCGTCGGGCGTGATAAACGACTGAATGCCGGGATATTGATGCAAATTATTCAACACATTGGCGCTCACCCCGTGTATGGATACTTTCTGCGCATCGAGCAGATGCACCGAACCGCCCATGGTTTTCCACTCCGAGCGATCGTCCAAATCGGAGGGAGACGAATCGATGTACAGGTATTCGATGTTGATTCCGCCGGAAGGCGCATTTTTACGAAACTCTTCGTATATCCGTTTCCTCATTTCGCGAAGGATCTTTCCTCCGGTGCCTCCCAAACCGATGATAAGATGATTGCTTGCCATGTGATGTATGTATTAATGGTTAATTAAATTGTTTATCCTCTCCCGCCCTATCTTTCCGACATTTTTGTGAATTCTTCCGCCCTCTTCCCCGACACATCCGAAGAATCGCTCTCCGGCTCTTTAAATGAATAAAAAGTTGATCCTCAAAAATCTTAAATAAGAAAGTTGAAATTTTGGCGGTTTATTCACGTGCAAATATAAATAATTTATATAACATTGATCATTATTTTTTGATACAAGGCGTCACAAGGATCCGACACAAATAATCGATATAAAACATTCGTATTTCTATTCTTTGACACCATACATGTAACATGCGGTTTCGTCTCAAACTCGGTTCCGACCGTCTTTACAGAGAATTGTCGAAGTCGAAACGGTTTGCCGAACGCGGCGCCGGCCTGCGATAGTTGCCCGCTTGATAAATAAGAATGCCGAAAGCGACGGCTTGCAACAACAATACGGCAATCACCGACTTCCGACGGATCGATTTGATTTTCGAATGAATCCCGCTCGTAAATCCGGTTGCGGTGGCTTGTATAAATTGCTGCACTTGGCCGACGCTTGCTCCTTTCGAAATGCCGGATAATTGTTCTTTCAGATTCATTCGCTTCGACACCGTTTCCGTATCGATATATTTCCCCGCCAACGGGTATTCCGCCGTAATGCTTTTCGAATAATTTTCGGTCAGGTATTCCGACAAATTTTCGGTGTCGGAAGTGGATACCGCTTGGTTGATTTGTTGTTGCAATTGGTTGACGAATTGGCTATTGTTCGCGAGAATACTCGCCGCATACGTTTCGCCTTTTGTTACCAAACGATCGGCTTTATGGAGCATGAACACCATCGTCAGCAGAATGACGGTGGGCACGGCGACAATTAAACAGATCAGATGATGAACGACGGTCGGACGAAATGACGGATTGATCAACTTTCCGACCAATGCGCACAATAACCATAAAACGACGGTAATGATGAGCGCCCAAAACCCGCTTGTTACTATCCACCACAGTATCATACAGAATGATAAAAAATAGAAATTTTCAAAGAATATCTCTCAAATTAACTTTAAGTCGTTTTTCAATAATACCGGTCTGACATAAAGGTAATAAAACATTTTCCGACAATCCGAATCGATCGTATATCGAAATCGAATTTTCGAAACGGCAAATGTATAAAAGAAAATAAAAAAAGATACTACGGTTTTCCATGATTTACACCAAACGCTCGATTTTGCGGATAAACTTATGAAATTATTTGATAAACGTTATTTAAAAAGTCGGGATGCGGTAAAAAGTATGGGATTTATTTCATGATCCGGCAATTCTTCTTGCCGTTTCCCGCAAAAAGCTCGCTTGTTCATGAAAAGCAGAAGAAAAGTACAAGCAGCGGCAAGCAATTTATATGAACAGCCGGGAAACCGGCAAGGAAAACCGGGAAAGTTGCATGAACGTTCTTGAAAATTGCATGAGTATCCTTGAAAATTGCATGGACGTTCTTGAAAATTACATGGACGTTCTTGAAAATTGCATGGACGGCCTTGAAAATTGCATGGATGTTCTTGTAAATTACAAGGCAATGCATGAAAATTACAAGGCGCGCCTTGTAATTTTCATGCTTTGCCTTGTAATTTACAAGCCGATTCAAACAATATTGGCAAATTTCCTTCAATATTGCAATTTTGATACAATAATTATATTTATTTTAAAACAAGGTGAAAAGAATACCGGTTCGCCGGACAGGCTTTAAAACTTGAAATATTTCTCCCTTACGGGGATATCCAACATGGCCGAAGCGGCATTATCGCCGATGAAATCTTCCTTTGCGGGATCCCAATTCAGTTTCGAGCCGATTTTAACGGCAATCAGGCCGAGTTGGCACAGCGAAATGGTGCGGTGCGCCGTTTCCAAAGGTTCGAGCGACTGCCGGTTTTCTTTGATCGCCACCAGAAAATCGTCTTTATCGTTCAATTCCACTTTAAACGATTTTTCGCCGGCGCCCAAAGGCGTATCCAATATCGCGGGAGACGAAGCCGATAATTTGTTCGGATATTCTATTTCCACCCAGCCGTCGGTGCCTTCGAAACGAACGTAGGGGCGTTCTATCTTGTAAAACACTTCCACACCGTCGGCAAATTTGTAGCGAATGTCGAAACGGTTCATCGTGTTCCACAGCCCTTTATCGAAATCGCCGTTGCCTTCTATTTCCGTCGGGCCGGTGTATTCCGTATTGTGCCCCCACTGCACGATGCCCACCAGATGCGCCCCCCAGTTGGAGATCATTCCGTTGCAATAATCGCTCACGCGCATCCAACCCGGTCGGCCGTAAGCTTTCACGGCATGCACCCGTTTTTCGGTGTAGGGCGCTTCCCAAGCAGGGCCGAGCCAAAAATCGTAATCGAGTTCCGTAGGCACGGGCATGGTCGGCTGCGGCGGAAGCGGATCACCGTTCAGTTCGGGAGGCACGGCGACGTATATTTTCCGCAACTTTCCGATGCGGCCGTTGCGGACAACTTCCACAGCTTTCCACATGTCGGGCAGGGTACGGAATTCGCTGTCGTTGCGGGTAATGACTTTCGACTTCTTGATCGTTTCCACCAAGCGGCGTCCGTGCGCGATGCAGGTCGAGATCGGTTTTTCCAGCGACACGTGTTTTCCCGCACGAACGGCGTCAATTGCCATCGGAACGTGCCAATGATCGGGCAACGACAGCATCACGGCATCGATACTTTTGTCCTGCAACAGTTTTCGATAATCGGTGTAGGTCTTGCAGCCTTTGTAGGTCGCGCCTTTTTCCTTGCCGTAATGGTCGTTGACCTGCTTTTGGGCGTTGGCCAATCGCCACGTGTCCACGTCGCACACCGCAACGATTTGCCCGTGCGGCGATTCCAACAATTGGGGAATATTCGGCTTTACCATCTGCCGGCCAAGCCCGATGCAAGCTACGGTAATCCGATTGCTCGGCGCACTCTTTCCGAAAACCGACGACGGCACGACGCTCGGCATCAAAATGCTTCCGGCAACAAGCGTTGCGCTCTTTTTCAAAAAATCTCTTCGCTGATTCATCTTTTCCTATTTTTGATTTATGATTTTCAATTTTTGATTTTCCGATTCACGATTTTCAATTGTCGATAACCGGTTGATACTTTGTGTGGCGGTTGGTCATCACTCGTTTGTTTTTAATTGATAATGCCCGCCGTCGGGATGTTGCCCTTTGCAGTCGCAAGTAACGAAATCGTTACTCTTTACCCAGATTAAACTGTTTTTGTTCTTATGATACCATGTTTTAACCGCCGTCTTGAATTTCTGCCTGTTCTTCGGATTTTTGTTTACATGTTGCCAATATGCACAATAACCGCAACCGTCTTTATCGAACGGAACGCCGAGAAGCTCGAAGGTCGGGATATCGTGTATTATTTCTTTAATTGCTTCAAATGCGATGTCGGCTACCGTATAATTGCCGCCGAATAGAGGAACATTTGCGGAAGTCGGAGTTGCGTCGTCAAGTTTTTCGATTAACAGTTCCGCTATTCCGCTTACCCCAAGCCTGACGACTTCCCAATATAATTTGTCGCCGCAAATTCCCGTTTCACAAATATACGGCATCTCTTTCACAAACTTTAAGCTGTCGACTTGCCGTATCACTCGCTGCAACTCTATGTTCATTTCTTGCCCGCAAGCTACAAGTTCATCTGTCAACGTTTGGTTTGGCGTACGGTCGGTTATTTTTTCGCCGGCTTTTTTAATAACAATTATCGGATCGGTAAGAATAATCGAGTAAACCGTATCCGTGTAAGTCATTTTTGCCGGGTCAAACTCATTTTTGTCTGCCGGATAATCCCGATTATATTTTTCTAAGTCGGCATAATACTCTCGATAAATGATTTTCAAAAACTTGTTTTGGTCAATATAAAATGTCTTTACGAGAAACCCGAATTCACCGCCTTGACTTTTTGCGTCAATCAATACCAATTTTCCGTTCCGGTAATATCCGTCAACTCCGCCGCCGCAATCCGACATATCCGGAGTAGAAATTTTTATAAGTTTGTTTTCATTTCTAAGTCTGTCTATTGAGTTTGCATATTTCTCGATTTCGGATTCGGTCATTTTAGCCGGCTGCCCGAAAGCCGAGTTTGTCAAGAAAAACAATATGTAAAGAAAATATTTCATTTGTTGATGTCGCATTCAGCTTGAGCGATAACACGGCGGCGGCTTGGCGCAGGCAGAGGCAACAGGTTGCGACGAGGCACAGTGCCGCTTGCCCCAAACCGCCGGTGTTTCTATTCATTGTTCGCCATAACCTAATCTATTATCCGAGAAAAATCTTTATAAACAAACTTCGGATTCAACGAATCCTGTTCAATTTCAAATTGAAGGTTCTTAAATTCGGCATTGAAACGCCCCTTCCCCTTCTTTGTTTTAAGCTGTTTAAGTTTACCCCATTGTTCAACATCTAAAACTAAAACGGCACACAGTTCTTTACTTTGAATATAAAAATGTAATTGTACTTCATTTTCATTTTCAGTGTAATTTTTAAGCCAATATCTCAATTTTGATTTGTCAACAATTGATAATTGTTTCATGAGTTCCAACTTGTATTCCTTAGAAACAGGCCGGTACTCATCAAAAATGGGGTTTG
>JAVBRP010000039.1:0-2893 GCA_031547815.1 Bacteroidales bacterium
GCCGACACCACGTTCTACATCGTTGCCCTGTATTTCGGCTCGGTAGGCATACGCAAAACACGCTATGCCGTCACCGCCGGCTTATTTGCCGACTTGGCCGGAGTAATCGCCGCCATTGTGCTGGCATATATGTTTTTTGCATGAAAAAGGCCCGATTCATTCGATTATTTATAATTTTGCATTATCGCAATGCCGGTTGCCGTAATGCCGGTTGCGATAATTAATGTCGTAGCGTATGAAGTTCTATAACAGAGAAAAAGAGTTTGCTCTTTTGCAAAAAATACAAGAAAAATCGTCAGCGTCGGCGCAAATGACTTTTATGGTCGGCCGTCGTCGGATAGGGAAAACGAGTCTTTTGATTCGACAATATGGCTCCGACTGTATTTATTTCTTTGTTGCCAAAAAGAATGAAGTGTTGTTATGCGAAGAATTTGTCGATGAAGTTCGCGGGAAGCTTCATGCGGAAATATACGGAGAAATCAAATCGTTCAAGGATTTGTTCGGCTATTTGATGAAACTGTCGCAAACAACCCCGTTCACGTTGATCATAGATGAATTTCAGGAGTTTGCATCCGTCAATCCGTCGATATACAGCGATATGCAACATCTTTGGGACAGCAACAAAGCCGATTCCAAAATCAATTTAATACTGTGCGGCTCTGTTTATTCGTTGATGAAACGGATTTTCGAACACTCCAAAGAACCGTTGTTCGGACGAGCCACGCAACGAATACATCTCAAGGAACTCGGGATTGAAACATTGAAAGAGATTATTCGGGATTATCACCCCGGATACACGGAGGAAGATTTGTTGGCATTTTACATGATAACGGGCGGTGTGGCGAAATATGTGGAATATTTGGTCGAAGCGGAAGCTTTCACGCTCGATGCCATATTGAATGAGATTTTTTCGGAAAATTCATTATTTTTGGATGAGGGCAGAAATGTGTTGATTGACGAATTCGGCAAAGATTACAACAATTATTTTTCCATACTGTCGTTGATCGCATCTTCCAAAACATCGCGACCCGAAATAGAATCGGTACTCGAAATCCCTGTCGGCGGATTTCTCGATCGGCTCGAAAACGACTTCGGTATTATCAGTCGTATCAGACCCGTTTTTGCCAAACCCGGCGGCCGTTCGGTAAAATATGTCATCAAAGACAATTTCCTGAATTTCTGGTTCCGATTTATTTATAAACATCGCGGAACGGTAGAAATGGGCAATCTCGAATATGTAAGAAGCATTGTTGAACGCGATTATCCGACTTACAGCGGGCGAATTCTGGAAAAATATTTTTTGGAAAAGATGACGGCATCCAAACAATATTCAACCATCGGCAATTATTGGGAAAAAGACAATCACAACGAAATCGACATTGTTGCCGTCAACGAAATCGAAAAAAGAATGACGATTGCCGAAGTGAAGCGCAAAAAAGAAAATATTTCCCTCCCTCAATTGAAAATGAAATCGGAAAACTTGTGTAACCGATTTTCGGAATATTCCGTCGAATATCGCGGATTGTCTATGGACGATATGTAAACGAGATGATACACGAAGCGAATCATGTCAAACGGACGGCAATATTGATGGCGGTGCACAACCGAAAAGAAAGAACATTGCGCTGCCTGACCGATTTGTACGCCGCCTTGCGAAATGCAGGCCGGGCAACCGCATTCGATGTTTATATCACCGACGACGGCTCGACCGACGGAACGCGGGAAGCAGTTCAAACCCGGTTCCCGCAAGTGCGTTTCGTCGAAGGCGACGGAAATCTGTACTGGTGCCGGGGAATGATCGCGGCATGGAAATGCGCCCTCGCCGAAGCCGATTACGACGGTTTCTTTTGGCTGAACAACGATTCCTATTTGTATCCCGATGCATTCAATACGATGTTCGAAGCAATCGAACAAACCGATAGTTCGGCAATTATCGGCGGCGCTTTCGTCTCGGAAACGACGGGACAATCATCTTTCGGCGGAAAATTCAACGATAAGATACTGACACCGAACGGACAATTGCAAAAGTTCGACCAATTGAACGGTAATTTTGTATTCGTTCCCAAATCGGTTGTCGAGAAAATCGGCATATTGGACAACACGTTTCATCACGGCTTGGGCGACTACGATTACGGCCACCGCGCCCGAAATGCGGGTATAGATTTATTTTTAACCCCTCGTTATGTCGGCGTTTGCGAGCGAGACAGCAATTACCACAAATATCGCGACGGGAAAGTACCGATAGCGGAACGATTTCGTTTTTTATATTCGCCGTTGGGACCGCCTCCGGGTATTCTCTTTAAATTTAATCTCCGTCACTTCTCATTTTTTAAAGCAATATCCGTATTTTTGTACATAAATATGGTATGTTTGTTTCCCGGAATAAGAAGTTGTTTGGTCTCTAAAAACAATAAGACAATCGGATAGTAATCGATATGAAAAATATCATCATTTATGGTGCAAGCGGCACAGGTGAGCGGCTTTACCGGCAATTCGCGACAAGTAAAAAATACCATGTAATTTGTTTTGCCGACAGTGCGGCCGATATGCAGGGGAAAATGAAATTTGACCTCCCGATTATTTCTGCCGAACAGTTGAATGCTTATAACTATGATTATATTGTTATTGCGACTTTGCCGGGATTGGAATCGGTCTTCAAAAAACTGACGGAAGAATTGAATATCCCGGAAGGAAAAATAATCAAAAAGTATGTGGAACTCCCTTACGAAGCCCGAATTACTTTTTTGAAATGCCAAAGCGAACTGATGTATGCAAAAAATCTTCGGGGCAATATTGCCGAAGGCGGCGTCCTGCAAGGCGATTTTGCAAAATACATGAACCAATATTTTCCTGACAGGAAATTGTATTTATTCGACACGTTCGAAGGTTTTGA
>JAVBRP010000379.1:0-3636 GCA_031547815.1 Bacteroidales bacterium
TCTCTGTTTTCCGTTGCTTCGTTTTCCCGCTGCACGCTTCGTGTTTTTCTGCCGCCGGTAGTCTTCCCGTTTTTGCGGTTTTTGTTTGTTTCGGCAATATCCGCCATCTCCGCTATTGCTCCTCCCGCAACGGCCCATAAATACAGGCTTGCAACCGAAGCATACGGTGCATACCGTTCCCGATATTTCTCGAATTTCGTTTTATCGATGCTGCGATGACGATACAGCATCCGCATTCCCCTGTGGATGGCCAAATCGCCGTAACTCAAAACATTGGGCCGCTGCATGGAGAAAATCATCAGCATTTCGGCTGTCCATACGCCGATGCCTTTCAGTTTGGACAGTTCTGCGCAAACGTCCTCGTCAGGCATCTCATTCAGCGCATGAATATCAAACTCTCCCGTCAGCACTTTCGTTGCGAGCGACTTGATATACGCGGCCTTTTTGAACGAGATACCGAATTTTTGCAGTTCTTCCGGCGAAAGTGCATCAACAGCGCCGGGCGACACTTCGCCCAAACCTTGTATCATTCGCGTCCAAACAGTCCGGTGCGCCTTTGTGGAAATCTGTTGCCCGACGATGGAATGAACAAGCGCCGAAAAAAGGTCGGGATTGACCTCCCTTTTGATCACGCCCACCTTTTCAATGGCTTCGGCAAGTTTTTTGTCCGCTTTTTTAAGATGCTCGATTTCTTTTTCTCCGTAACGGAAATGTTGACTCATATCGTGAAATTTGATCAGGCAAAATTGATGATAATAATCGGATCGGCATCGATATTGTGAATAAAAAAACAGCCCCTTCAAGAAAATTCCTGAAAGGACTGCTAACAAAAGGCAAAAATTGCTGTTTAGGATACCTTTTTGCTCAACGCGGCGCCCGGCTTAAATTTAGCCACTTTCTTTGCGGCAATTTTAATGGGTTTTCCCGTTTGGGGATTACGCCCCATGCGAGCGGCTCTCTTGCCTACCGAAAAGGTTCCGAAACCTATCAACATAACTCGTTCTCCTTTCTTTAGCGATTTGCTGATCGATTTTACGATAGCTTCCAGCGCTTTTGTCGAGTCAGCCTTGGATAATTTGGCCGACGATGCCATAGCATCTACTAATTCAGCTTTATTCATGATGTTTTATTTATGTTATTAAACACCAATAGAACAAATTTGGTAAGAAAAGGTTGAAATGTCCGGCATATAATGTTTTAAAACTTCTTCGAGCCTGTCGATTCACACCCCGTAAGCATTTTCAAAATCGGGTTTTTCGCATGCATTTTACCTGTTTTGATTGCCGTCGCAAAACTTGTTTTTTTTCTTGAAAAATCTTTGTCTCGGAGCGTGTTTTCATGAAAATATCGAGCGGCGAACGTGATCGATATTTTTTTTTCATTCGCATTATTTCCGATCAATATCTTAAAGACGCGACGACGTATCTTAACGATGCGACGACGTAACTTAATGACGCGACGACATCACTTAATGACGTGACGGCGTAAGTTAAGCACATTAATATCAATTGTCGGGAAAATTGAATTTTCGGATATAACCGGATGAGACAACATTGCATTCGAAAGTATTATCTTTGTCCGCTTCAATCGAAAATCAAAAATCAAAAATCGAAAATGATCCGGGCTATACTTTTTGATATGGACGGCGTATTGGTCGATACCGAACGCCAAATTTGTCAGGCGGCGATCCGTATGTTTGCCGAAATCGGACTTACGGTGCAACCCGAAGATTTTCTTCCGTTTGTGGGCGCCGGCGAAAATCGTTATTTGGGCGGTGTGTCCGAAAAATACGGCGTGCGGTTGGATATCGAACAAGCCAAGCACCGCACATACACTATTTACGGCGAAATCGTGCACGGCCGTTTGGAACCGCTTCCCGGAGTACGCGAATTTATCGGCAAATGTCGGGCAGCAGGCATCAAAACCGCCATTGCCACCAGCGCCGATCTCATGAAAATGGAAATCAACCTGCGCGAAATAGGTATTCCCGCCGAAACCTTCGATGCCACGGTAAACGGCTTGCAGGTGGTGCACAAAAAACCTTCGCCCGAAATTTATCTCACGGCGGCACAAAAATTGAATGTATCCCCGCAATATTGTTTGGTGGTCGAAGACGCCGTCAACGGAGTACAAGCCGCCAAAGCAGCCGGAATGCGTTGTTTGGCCCTGACCACGAGTTTCGACGCCGAACAATTGAAGCAAGCCGATGTTATTTGCAAAGATTTGTCGGAAGTCCCCGACGATATTTTTAATTTGAACCACTGAGACACTGAGAACACAAAGGATAAATGATTTTTAGGAACACGGAATGAACGTTCCGGCAAAACTGTTTTATCCGTATAAGTCAGTCCCCATAATATCTCTGTGTTCTAAGTGTCTCAGTGGTTCATCCCTTATATTAAATGGAAAACAATTCTATCATCATCAAAGGAGCGCGGGTAAATAACCTGAAAAACATCGATGTGTCCATTCCGCGCGACCGGCTTATCGTTATCACCGGTTTGAGCGGATCGGGAAAATCTTCGTTAGCTTACGATACCATTTACGCCGAAGGGCAACGCCGTTATGTCGAAAGCCTGTCGTCGTACGCGCGCCAGTTCTTGGGCCGCATCCACAAGCCCGAAGTCGATTTCATTCACGGCATACCGCCCGCCATCGCCATCGAGCAAAAAGTAAACACGCGCAACCCGCGTTCCACCGTCGGAACATCCACCGAAATATACGACTACATCAAGCTGCTGTTTGCCCGCATCGGCGTCACCTATTCGCCCGTATCGGGAGAAATCGTCAAGAAAGACACGGTAACCGACGCGGTCAATTACATACTGTCGTTGCCCGTGGATACCGGCGCGCTGATCATGTTTCCGCTCGGCGAACACCAAAAGGAAAATTTCGCCGCTTATCGCGAAATGTTGATCTCTCAGGGCTTTGCGCGAATCGAAATCAACGGCGAGGTCGGTCGTTTGGAAGAAGCGTCCGCAAAATTCAAATCCAAAGACGAAGTCAACATCGTGGTCGACCGCATTCGCGCGGCATACGACGACGAATCGTCGGCGCGGTATGCCGATTCGGTGCAGACGGCTTTTAACGAAAGCGACGGACGCTGCATCATTCGCGTGATCGGCGACAAACCGACGGCGAAAGAATTTTCGAACCGTTTCGAACGCGACGGAATTTTGTTCGACGAGCCTAACGAACACATGTTCAGCTTCAACAGTCCGTACGGCGCTTGTCCCCGGTGCGAAGGCTACGGAAAAGTGATCGGAATCGACGAGGATTTGGTGGTTCCCGACAAAAGCCTGTCGATTTACCAAGATGCCGTGGCGTGCTGGAAAGGCGATAGCATGAGCGCTTGGAAAGACAAGCTGATTTATGCGGCCGACAAAATAGATTTCCCGATACATAAGCCTTACAGCGAGTTGACCGAAAAACAGCTTGCCCTGTTGTGGCACGGCACGCGCGGTTTCGGCGGCATCGACGGTTTCTTCAAGTATCTGGACGAGAACAAGTACAAAATACAATATCGCGTGATGACGGCGCGCTACAGCGGAAAAACAACCTGCCCCGAATGCAAGGGCGGCCGCTTGCGCAAAGAATCGAGCTACGTGAAGATAAACGGAAAGACCATCAACGAAT
>JAVBRP010000011.1:0-4096 GCA_031547815.1 Bacteroidales bacterium
TTTATTCCGTTCGTTTACCGTCGTTTTGAAATTCAAGGATGTCGCCGGGCTGGCAATTCAGCGTTTCGCATAACGCCTCCAGCGTACTGAACCGGATCGCTTTCGCTTTTCCGGTTTTGAGTATCGACAGGTTGGCCGGCGTAATGTCCACTTTCTCCGAAAGGTCGTTCAGGGAGATTTTACGTTTGGCCATCATGACATCCAAATTGACAATTATTGACATATCGTTTTGGGATTTATACGGTTAAGTCTTGTTCTTCTTTCATCTTCACGGAAATTTTCAAAATCTCGGCAAAAAGCAAGACGACTAATCCGAACAATAAAAACATGGTGTTCGCTTCCGGAAATGAAAACGGGATTTCAAAATTCTCGAATTCAAAAATTTCCCTGATGGCGATCGAAGAAAGGCACTCGCTCATCATCATGCTGACGAAGCCGACAAGTAAAGCATAACCTATTCTGCGAATTCTCCGGATATTCTTTACGTCGAAGATCACATTCCTGTTGATAGACCTTACTGTACGAAAGGACAATGCCGGGATGTAAATGATGATGACAACGATTAAGATGTGGAAGAACAACCCCAAGTTGCGGACAAACATCACCCGGCCGGATGCACTTTTCAAAATTTCCGATTTTGCTGAAACCTCACTGATTTCAAGATCAACGGGGTTCCCTGTTTTTCGATTCACCAACGTGGTCGAAAGCGGGCCGATTCCTTTCACCGGTTTTATACCGAAATCGTAAGTCACATTAAGCTCGGCGCTCGCCTGCACTCCGGACTTGTCGTCCCCGGCGTCGACCTCACTTTCTGATTGCTCTTCGGCGTTGTTATGCCCGGCGTTAATGTCAACCGTGACATGTTCCAAAAAATATTGTCCGATTGCAAACAGATACGCAATGGAAAACAGTATACAGATAACTTTCAATCTTGCATTCATATCCTTTCCTTATTTCAATAAATAATTATCGTTTTTCGATGCCAAAGGTAAAAAAAATATCTTACTTCGCACTAAAATAAGCCGAACTTTCGGTTTTTAACTCGCCGTTGTAATTCCATATCGGATTCTTTTCCTTTGAATTCGCGATCATCCAAGCAAGCACATTTCCGGTTTCATCCGTCAGGTAAACCGCTTTATCGGCCGGGCTGTCGTATTGCCCGGTCTTTTTGTTCCAAGTGGCGAATGTTACCGTCTGCGTATTACCCGAAACGCCCCGGTTATAGGTATAAACAAAGCAATATCCCGGTTCCCATGCCGAATTCCTGCGATCCCGCTTGAATGCTTCTTTTTTGACAAGCCGGCCCGATGCATCGTATGCATACTCAAATTTTGCTGTCGGCTCATGATTTCCCGAGAACGCAAGTTCATACTTGATTTGCGAAACCAATTGTTCGTTCACGTACTTTCTGTCGAAAAAGAATTTAATTTCGGATTGTGCACTTGCCCCGAAAATACTCAAAGCGGCGATGATGCCGGCAACATACATAAATCTGATTACTGAAGTTTTCATTTTGATTTGTTTTAAAATTGTTTTTGTTTTATTTATTCTTATATCAATATTTATTTTTCTATCTTCAATATATTTTTATCGATTTTCGATATGCAAAGATAAATGATATTATTCGAATAAAACAAATAATTTATCGTAAAACAATAATTATTTTTCGCAAAAAGATATAATGAATTGATTTGGAGCAGAATAATTTTGGGTAAAAAATAACAATCCCGGGAGCAAATGTCGTAAACGTTGTAGGATGTGAATATAAATAACCACTAAGACACTAAGAACACAAAGGCAACTTATCAAGTTTTTTGTGTTCTCAGTGCCTCAGTGGTTAAAATCACCGATTCATCACCATTTTCTGGTGTTGGATAGATTCTTCGTGAATGGCGGTATATATTTTATGCACAAATTCCTCGCTCAACCCTTTGGACAGCCCGATATTGATACGCTGCTTCAATAACTCGCCCCATCGGTTCGATTGCAGAATGGTGACATTGTTTTCTTTTTTAAATGCTCCGATTTTTTCGGCCACCGCCATGCGTTGCTCCATCAATTGAAGCACCTCGTCGTCCAGTTTATCGATCTGCATGCGCAACTCTTCGAGCGTGACGGCGTTTTTGTTGTCCACGTCCTGCGAGCGAAGCACCAAATTTTTGATGATATAATCCAGATGTTGCGGCGTAACCTGCTGTGCGGCGTCGCTCCATGCATGGTCGGGGTCGCAATGCGTTTCTACGATCAAACCGTCGAAATTGAGGTCCATCGCCGTTTGGCACAGGTCCATGATCAGATCGCGTTTCCCGCCGATATGGCTCGGGTCGACGATGATCGGCAGCCCGGGTATGCGCCGGCGCAACTCGATCGGAATCTGCCAGTGCGGGTTGTTGCGGTAAACGCTTTTTCCGTAACTCGAAAATCCGCGATGAATCGCACCGATATGCTTCACGCCTGCGGCATTGATCCGTTCCAGCGCGCCGATCCACAATTCGACATCGGGATTGACGGGATTCTTCACCAAAACGGTGACATCGACGCCTCGCAAACTGTCGGCAATTTCCTGAACGGCAAAAGGATTCGCCGATGTGCGCGCTCCGATCCACAACACATCCACGCCGTATTTCAATGCGTCGTACACATGTTTCACGTTCGCCACCTCCGTCGCCGTTTTCATTCCCGTCTCGTCCTTTACCCTTTTCAGCCAGGGCAATCCTTCGGAACCGACGCCCTCGAAAGCATTCGGCCGTGTACGCGGTTTCCATATTCCCGCACGGAACACTTTCACGTTTCCGGCGGCCAATTGCCGGGCCACTTTCATCACTTGCTCTTCCGTTTCGGCGCTGCACGGGCCTGCCATGATCAGCGGTTTGGTGCAATCCACTCCGGGGATCATCGGTTCGTCGGCGATATTCAATTTGATTTCCATTGCTTACTATTATTATAATGTATTTTTATTCTTCGATTTTGACATTCTTCATTCTTACCTTTTACCTCTTACCTTTTACCTTACTCCATAATCACTTCCCCCTTCCGGTACGTCCCCATCAGCCGCAAATCGCTGATAAAAGGCGCGGCCGAAACAAGCGACTGCCGGTAGGTTTCGATGTCGGAAAATTCGAGATCGACATAAAAGAGATATTCCCATTCTTTCCCGATAATCGGCAGCGACTGTATCTTGCTGAGGTTGATATTGAAATAGGAGAAGATGGACAATACTTTGGATAAACTTCCTATTTCGTGCGCCAACGCAAAAGATACGGACGATTTATTCGGCGGAAGATTTTCTTGCGGAAGGTGCTCTTTATCGGTGAGGATCAGGAATCGGGTATAATTTCGCTTGTTGGTCTCGATACTTTCCGAAATAATTTCCAGATCGTATTTTTCGGCGGCGAAGCGACTTCCGATGGCTCCGACTCCTTTCAAACCTTCGATACTGATGCGTCGCATGCACGAGGCCGTGTCGCGACCGTCGACCAGCCTGATGTGCGGATACCTGTCGAAAAACGGTTTGCTTTGCAGAATGGCCATCGGGTGCGAATATACTTCGTGCAAGTCGTGTATCGTTTGTCCCGGCAATGCCGCCAAGTTCTGGCATACCCGCAAAAAAATCTCGCCCGTTATTTGAAGCTCCGAATCGGTGATCAACTGGTAGTTGGGCAGGATGCTGCCGGCCACGGAATTTTCGATGGCCGATATGGCGTATCGCGCTTCGCCGTTCTTCATCCGCCGGAACAGATCGTCGAACGATTCACTCGTGATGATTTCCACGTCGGTGTCCTTGAAATAATGGTGCGCGGCTATTTCGTGAAAGGTTCCGTAACCTCCCATAATCGCGACTTTAATACATGGTTCGTTCATTCGGTTATGAATAAAAAAATCCCGAAAACAACGCTTTCGGGATTCTTGATATTTTTTCGGCACAGACATATCATACGCACTCCCGATGGTTTTTCGAGCTAAAATAAAAGTAAAAATAAAACTTACCGCCTCGGAAAGCTTCGGATAACAATGACCTGAATATGTTGTTCGCCTGAATCATTTTAATTTTTCGAAGTACAAATGTACACTTTTTTTTAGAAACAGGAATTTTTTT
>JAVBRP010000163.1:0-6316 GCA_031547815.1 Bacteroidales bacterium
TCGACAATGCCCGTACGGCCCGCAACGAAGTGCTCTACGACCCCAAAACCGGTATCATCGCCACCGTACAAGCCGTAAAGAAATATTTAAGATCGGTGTTTACCGTCGGAAGCCCGCAATACAAGCAAATATGTAAGCTTAAATTTGTCATAATAGGTAAAGGCAAATAATAATCGATTGTAATATTTATATAACCGATGATACCGATTGTATCATCGGTTATGTTATTTATAAAATCAGTTATGCCAAATATAAAATCGATTATGGCGTTTATAAAATCGGTTATGCCATTTATATAATTGCTTATGTCAAATATAAAATCGGTTATGTCATTTATATAATCGGTTATGCCAAATATAAAATCGGTTATGTCAAATATAAAATCGGTTATGTCAAATATAAAATCGGTTATGTCATTTATATAATCGGTTATGCCAAATATAAAATCGATTATGGCATTTATATAATCGATTATGCCAAATATAAAATTGATTATGTCAATTACAAAACCGATATTCATTTAAAATTATTCGAAATGAAACTTCGGATTGAATTTAAACATTTACTTTTGCGGAAAATACTTCGGATTTGTTTCGTAAAACATCATTATTGCCTTTCAATCGCTTTGCCGTCGGTGCGGGAAGCATCATCATATTATTCATCGCTTCGGTCGGGAATCTTTTCGCACGGCCGATCGACGTCAGTCTGTACAACAATTCGCAGGTGCGAAGCGTGACAATCAGCGCCTACAACGGCCGATTGATCGCTTATCGCAACGGTTCGGAACAATTTTCAGTTCCCGACGGGCAAGCCGTTTATGTGACCCTGCGCGACGGAAAATTGGCGGTTACCGGAACATCCGGCTTTGTCGGCTCGTTTGACGGATTTACCGTGCAAGGCGCCGATTCTTCGGCTGTGGTTCGCCTGCGACCCGTAGCGCCTCAAGCCGAAGCGCGTAACTACGAAGACTTGGTTTGCCTGAGCGTCGACCCCGATCGCATCCGCCTCATCAATCGCATCGACGAAGAACGATACATTGCCGGCGTGGTGGAAGCGGAGGCAGGGCAGGGGAGGACTTCCGAATTTTATAAAGCCAAAGCCATTATTTGCCGCACTTACCTTTACGGGCATATCAATCGGCACGAAAACGAAAGGTTTCACTTGTGCGACGAAGTGCACTGTCAAGCATACAAAGGCCAATGCCGCAGCCGCGTGATCAAACCCGCCGTGTTGGCAGCCAAAGGAATCATCCTTACCGACCGGAAAGAATCCAAGCCGATTTTGGCGGCTTACCATTCCAATTGCGGCGGCGAAACCGAATCGGCCGTCAATGCATGGCAAACCGATCTGCCGTACTTGGTTCCGGTAATCGACCCGTATTGCACTTCGCAGCCGAACGCTCGCTGGCAAAAGATCGTTTCGTTGGACGATTGGATCAAATATTTGGTAAAAAACGGGTTCAAGCCGAACCCGAACATCGTGACCGACTTTTCGTTCCGACAGGATAAACGCACGCCCAATTATACGGTAAACGATTTTACCATGCCCGTAAAGCAGATACGAAGCGATTGGCAACTGCGTTCGACCTATTTCACCTTGTCGGTGGAAGACGATAACGTGGTGATTAACGGTCGCGGATACGGGCACGGCGCGGGGCTGTGTCAGGAAGGCGCCATGGAGATGGGACGCAAAGGGTTTAAGTACGGAGAAATAATCGGTTTTTATTATAAATATGTCAACTTGGTTCCGGTTTCCACCTTGCAGATCAGGATTCCGGAATTCGAAATAGATTAGAAAACTTCGTTTCTCATGAAAATCGGCAAAAAATATTCGAAAATATTGTCGGCAAGCAATTTCGGTACGGTTATTCCGGTATATTTGATTTTTGCGGCGCTCTCGGTCGCGTCCTGCGAAGAAGAACCGTATGATCCCGCCGCGGCGAAACAACAGATGACGGGCACATGGAAATACGTCGAACAAAGCGTCAGCATCGGGACACCGAACAGTTGTCAAATGCAAATATCGGGCGGAAGCGGCGAAGGCGAACTGAAAATAGGCAATTTTGCTTGTTTGAACGTGACAATCAATGCAAAAATGCTCGATGACAACCGGCTGAGCATCCCCAAACAAACGGCGGGCGGAAATACATTCGAAGGCACGGGCACCGTCAGCAAATACAAATCGATGAAGCTCGATTTTACCTTGCACACCGGGCGCGATGCGATATACATTATTGCCGACTGCACCAAACAATAAGACTATTGGAAAAGGAACGTATCATATTGGGCGTCGACCCCGGAACCACCGTGATGGGTTACGGCTTGATTCGGCAAAAAAACGGCGGCAAAGCAGAATTGTTGGCCCTGGGCGTGTTGGAGTTGCATAAATTCGACGACCATTACACGAAATTGAAAACCATTTACGATCGCATCACCGGATTGATCGATCATTTTCATCCCACGGAACTGGCCATTGAAGCGCCTTTCTACGGAAAGAACGTACAGTCGATGCTGAAACTCGGGCGGGCGCAAGGAACGGCCATCGCCGCGGCATTGTCCCGTTCGCTGGATATATACGAATACGCGCCGCGAAAGATCAAACTGTCCGTTACCGGACAAGGCAGCGCATCGAAAGAGCAAGTGGCGAATATCCTTCAAAAAATGTTCCATATTCCCGAATTGCCGGCCAATCTGGACGCTACCGACGGCTTGGCCGCCGCCGTATGCCGCCTGTACCAAAAAGACGTCCCCTCCGATTCCGGCGCCGATTCATCCCGATCGGCCAAAAGCTGGAAAGAGTTCATCAACAACAATCCGGGACGAATCAAGAACGACGGGAATTCAGCGCGTTGATCAAAAAGCGAAAAAGAACGTTATACTTCACGCGGAGTTATTTTGTGCTTCGCGCCTTGGCGTCTTTGCGTGATATTACCTCTCGCAAAGGCGCCAAGACGCAAAGAGGAATATCACAAAACTTGACCGCGCGAAGTATAGCGTAAGCGATCTCACGAACGGAGGTGAGTAATTTCGGTAACGAAAATTCCCCGTAGGGGAAAAACGTCAATAGAGTGAGAATACGATAAGAATTATATTGCCCGTAGGGCATTAACGAATGCAAAATAACATCACCACCACATTTTTTCTCTTGATCCGTTATAAAAATCATCCGCGCAAGCAACAGCATTTTTACAAAAAAAGGTTGATTTATAAATCATTTATAAATCAACCTTTTTTATCTGTTCCGGTCGGGGTGACAAGACTCGAACTTGCGGCCTCTACGTCCCGAACGTAGCGCGCTACCAACTGCGCCACACCCCGAGTGAAAAACGTCCGCAAAAGTACACTTTTTTTTATATCGAACGACAATTTCCGGGAAAATATTGAAAAAAAGACGCTCAATCGCCTTTCCTCATCAGCAACAACTCTTTATAATCGGGTATTTCTTTCAAAAAGCAAGGCGACGCGGTTTCGGTAGCTGCGGCAAGGCAATAATGTTGCAGACCGTTGGTCACCATCAAACATGCGGCGCGGATGACCGTGTTGTAAACGGCAATCTGTTCGAATACCTTTTGCGTGACGGGCACTTCGGGCGCTTTGCATTCTACGAGCATCACCGGTCGTCCGTTGCGATCGTTCACCAGCACATCGCTGCGTTTATCCATGCGGGCGTATTTCAGCGGTGTTTCCACCGAAATGAGCGTTGCGGGATAACCTTTCTCGGCAACCAAATAGCGGATCACATGCTGTCTGACCCACTCTTCGGGCGTCAATGCAACATATTTTTTCCGAACGACGTCAAAAATAAACGTTTTATCGCCTTGCGATTTCGTTCGCATCGCATATTCGGGAAAATTGAGCGGGGTCATGAGATGTCGGATAAAAGCACCAAAGCCCCGCAAATTTGCGAGGCTTTGGTTTTTCTTTGTGGGAGCAGAGGGATTCGAACCCCCGACCCTCTGCTTGTAAGGCAGATGCTCTGAACCGGCTGAGCTATGCTCCCTTTTTGTTTCTTTTGCGGGTGCAAAGGTAAGCGCTTTTTTGTTACCGCCAAATAAAAAATATATTTTTCCGAAAAATTTTCGGGTGTTTCTATTTTCTGCCCGGATTTCCGCTGCTTTGGAACTCGTATCTCCGTTTGTATCGGAAGAATCGCTCGCTTTGGCCGAAGGTGATGCTCACCATCAATTCGTGCGAACCGTACGAATATTTGCGGATGCTGCTCAAGGTGTAATCGAATGCATACCCGAAATGATATTGTTTGTAGCGGGCGCCGAACAGTATGGATGTTCCGCCGGCAGCGCCGCCGCCGCCCGTACGATAAGACAATCCGCCCCAAAACTGATCGAAATAGTATGCCATCACGTTAATGTCGCCTTGACCGACACCGTGCTCGTTGAACTTGATCTGCGCACCCGGAACGATGCTCCATTCCTTGTCGACTTCGAAAATATATCCGCCCAAAAGCAGGTATTGACGCTCGATACGGTAGTCGGAACTGTTGCGACCGCCGAACATCAGGAACGATTGGAACAGGTTGCTTGCCGAAAAGCCTGCATAATAATCTTTGGTGGTATAGTGTATGCCGAACGAAGCGTCGGGAACAAGGCTGTTGAGATCCGATGCATTGAGAAAATGATCGTCCACTTCGGTATTGATCTTGTTTCTGTCGATACGCAATTGAAACACGCTGGCCGACAAGCCGAACGAGAGTTGGCCCAATCGATCCTCCAAGTGGTAAGCGTATGTAAATTGCAAGCCGGTGGTGCGTATCGGGCCTCTCATGTCGTTGAACAGAGCGGCTCCCAAACCGACATTTTCGGGGCTGAACCCGCCGCCCGAACGACTGCGCGTTCTGTTGCCGAAAAGACCTTCGCGCGGCAACCGCGTTTGTCCGGTAAGCGTTTGGTTGGCCGGGGCTTTCGAAAAGCCCGACCATTGGTCTTTGATCGTCAACCCGACGGACGAATATCCGTCGCTTCCGCAAGCTGCCGGGTTCAACAGGAACCGGTTGAAAAGATATTGCGTGAAGGGTTGCGATTGTTGCCCGTATGCCGTTGCACACGAGAGTATAATCATTGCTGCGACGCCGATAAACCGAATATATGTTTTCAGGAATTTCATTGAAGTTTATCGGATAATGGTAATGGTACCCAAAAGCGGCTTTTTATGCTTGCCGTCATTCAAATGAATGATGTAATAATAGGTTTCCATCGGCAGGTAATGGCCTTTGGTATCGCGACCATCCCACGGGGTCGGATAGCCTTTGGCCGATGTAAACACTTTACGCCCCCAACGGTCGAATATTTCAACGGTTACATCGGGATAAGGCTGAAGCGCGCTGATTCGCCAAACATCGTTTTCGCCGTCGTTATTGGGCGTGATCGTGTTCGGAATATCAAGTTCGATGCCGGCGTCGCAAGCCATCACGACAATCGTATCGGAAGCCGAGCATCCGTCGAAATCGGCGCGGACCCAATACAATACGTCTTTATTCACGTCGTGATCCTTCACTTCGAGTTCCGGTGTTTCGCCGCTCGCACCGGTCGACCACGTATAAACGGTTCGCGGCGAATTCTTGCTCGCTTGGAGCAGGTATAAGGTAAAATCGGGGCTGCACATCATCGTATCCTTGCCGAGTTTGGCTATCGGCGTGTGATTTGCGAGAATCGAAAGATGCGTGGTTGTACGGCAACCGTAGTTGTCGACGGCTCTCAATTCGTATGTGCCCGCTTTATGAATGTAATTGTTACTGTTGACCGATGCATCCGACCAAGACCAGCCTTGAAAATCGGATGTGTTGAAGTCGATGAATACACTGTCGCCTTCGCATAAATTGTATTTGGCTTTGCCGAATTTGATGTCGGTGCCTACCACCGGGACATCCAGCCATGCCCATTCGCCCGGGCATCCGGCTGCGGAGGTTTCCAAAACTCCCAGTTTGAAAACGCCGAGTTTGTTGCCCCATTGTACGCCAACGGAGTCGTTGTATTGTTTCCCCGCTATGAAGGTTCCGCCGTCTTTTAGATCGTATTGATAAATCGATTTCGGCAAACCATCGGCTTTGTACATCACCTTGTCGCCTCTGCACACGTTCACCGTTTGGGCAAAAACCGTGTGGCCGGCCCAAAAGGCCGACAAAAGGAACAATATGTATATTTTCTTGATCAAGTACAAAACTTTTTTCGCGATGAAACTTTTCCGATTTTTATTTCCGATCGTATCCTTCGGTACCCGTGCAGGCATTCGCCTGCACGAGACTTCGGATAATCTTAATGAAAACAAATAACTATTAATATTTTATGAAACTGACTAAGCAA
>JAVBRP010000218.1:0-12045 GCA_031547815.1 Bacteroidales bacterium
GCCGATGTGCTGGAAGCCGGAGGTTATTTGGCCGGTTATACGGGAAAAGGCGTCGATCCGTTTCAATACGCGAGAAACGAGAACGATTCGCTGTGGCGGAAAGAAAACGCGGCCGGCAAAGCATACAACAAGCACAAATACAAGAAAGGCGATCCTTCCGACCCGAGAACCGCCGACGGCATCGGGTTGACGGATTATTACGCCAATTTCCGCGATTTCATGCAAGAGCGAAAAACCGACCAACCGTTCTACTTTTGGTACGGAGCCACCGAGCCGCATCGCGCCTACGAAAAGGATTCGTGGAAACGCAACGGCAAGAGCTTGGATATGGTCGATGTGCCGGGGTTTCTGCCCGACGATCCCGAAATCAGAGGCGACATGCTCGATTATGCCGTCGAAATCGAATGGTTTGAGCGGCATTTGGGAAAGATACTGAACCATTTGGACTCTATCGGCGAGCTGGACAACACCATCGTGATCGTTACCGCCGACAACGGTATGCCTTTCCCGCGGGCCAAAGCCAATTGTTTCGAGTACGGCGTGCATGTGCCGATGGCAATAAGCTATCCCGCAGGTTTTCCCGCCGGCAGACGAGTGGATGATCCCGTCAGTTTCGCGGATATCGTTCCGACCATTCTGGAAATGACCGGAGTGAAACCCGACGGTATGATGCCGATTTCGGGAAGAAGCATCGTCAATATTCTCCGATCGAAAGAGTCGGGCACGGTCGACAATACCAAAAAATATGTGTTTGCCGGGCGCGAACGTCATTCCTCGTCGCGGTGGAACAACATGGGCTATCCGCAACGCGCCGTCCGCTCTGCCGAAAACCTGTTGATTTGGAACATGCGGCCCGAACTTTGGCCTGCCGGCGATCCGCAAGCCTTGATACCGGGTACGAACGAACCGGCCCCCATGTACGGCATCGACAAAGACGGGAAGCATCGGTCCGACCAAGCCTTTACCGACGTGGATGCAAGTCCGTCGAAATCGTTCCTGATCGAAAATTACAAGAAAACGGATATTCGTCCGTATTTCGATTGGGCCTACGAAAAACGTCCCGAATTCGAGTTGTACGATGTGGTGAAAGACCCGTTCTGTTTGAATAACCTTTCGGGCAAACCCGAATACGCGCAAGCAGAATCGGAATTGAAAACGGCGCTGACGGCGGAACTCGAAAAATCCGCCGACCCGAGAGTTGTCGGCCCCGACAGGGAAATATTCGAGACTTACATTCGATACAGCCCGATACGCGAATTTCCCAAACCCGATTGGGCAAAAAGGCCTCATCCCCGTCTCCTCTCCAAAGGAGAGGGGTGACGCTCTTTTCATAAATAAATTGCGGATCCCCCACGACACGTAAGTCGTCGGAACACCTTTCTCCTTTGGAGAGGGGATGGGGGTGAGGCCAAACTTCACAAATATGAAATCAATACCTTTATTGATCTGTTCGACGGCGATTCCCGTCATTCAAGGGTGCAAAGAATCCGTACCCGACAAGCTCCCGAACATTCTTTGGATCACCACCGAAGACAACAGCCCGTTTCTGGGCTGTTACGGCGATTCGTTCGCCACGTCGCCCAATCTGGACAAGCTGGCGTCCGAAGGATTTTTGTACACGCACGCTTATGCCAACGCTCCCGTGAGCGCCCCGACACGTAATACCATCCTTACGGGGATTTATGCCTGTTCGGGCGGTCACCATCACATGCGCAGCCAATACAACAAGTCGGACGCGATTCGCTGCTACCCCGAATTTCTGCGGCAAGCGGGTTATTATTGCTCCAACAATTCGAAGGAGGATTACAACATCAATCCCGAACAAACCGACGGAATTTGGGATGAATCGAGCAAAACGGCGCATTACAGGAACCGAAAGCCGGGTCAGCCGTTCTTCGCCGTATTCAACGGAACGATGTCTCACGAAAGTTCCATCCACAAATCGATCCCGACGGAAAAACTCCGCCACGATCCCCAAAAGGTAACGCTTCCGCCATACCATCCCGACACGCCCGAAATGCGGCACGATTGGGCGCAGTATTACGATAAGATCGAAGATATGGACGCTTGGGTGGGAACCATTTTGAAGGAATTGGAAGAAAGCGGCGAGGCCGAAAACACGATCGTGATCTATTACGGCGACCACGGCGGAGTGTTGCCCCGCAGCAAACGGTTTACCTACGAGTCGGGGACGCGCGTGCCTTTCCTCGTCCGCATTCCCGAAAAATACAAGCATCTGTATCCCGCCGCGCAACCCGGAACGAAAGTCGATCGCTTGATCAGCTTTGTCGATCTTTCCCCCACGCTGTTGAGCATCGTCGGCGCGCAAATTCCCGATTGGATGCAGGGACATGCCTTTCTGGGAAAACAAAAATCGGCCGACCCGGAATATGTCTTCATGTTCCGCGGGCGTATGGACGAACGTTACGACATGACGCGGGCTTTGCGCGACAACCGGTATCGCTACATCCGCAATTATGCGCCGCATCGTATATACGGTCAGCACAACAATTACCAATGGCGGGCGCCGTCGATGCAGTCGTGGGAACGTGCCTTCCTTGCGGGACAATGCAACGCGGTGCAGTCGATCTTTTGGAATCCCAAACCTGCCGAAGAACTGTACGATTCGGAAAACGACCCGTGGGAAATCCGCAACTTGGCCGCCGATCCCGCCCATCGCGAAACGCTCGAACGGATGCGCACGGCGTATAACGGCATGGTAAACGGCATTCTCGACATCGGTTTCATTCCCGAAGGCGAGTTTTCCGGTCGTTCCAAAGACATGCCGCTCTACGACTACATGCGTTCCGCAAAGTTACCGTTTGCGGAAATCGTGGAAACCGCCAACCTCGCGTCGGACGGCGACAAGAAAAACCTCGACCGGTTGACCGATTTGTTGCAAAGCGACGAAAGCATCATCCGCTATTGGGCGGCAACCGGATTGCTGATCCTGAAAGACGATGCGAAAAGCGCGACGCCGCAACTCAAGAAAGCGCTCGACGACCCGTCGCCCGACGTGGCCGTGGTAGCGGCCGAAGCGCTTTACAACTTGGGCGAAAAGGAAATCGGCATCGACGCCCTGCTGAAAGCGTTGGAGCATCCCGACATTTTCGTCAGAACATACGCGTTGAACGCACTCGAAAACACCGGCGAGAAAAGCCCGAAAGTACAACGGGCCGTCATTGCTTTGGACGAGAAATCGAAAGGCGACAAAAATCCGATGCGCTACGATTTGCGCATGACTTCGTGGCTAAAGGAAAAGTGGGGGATCAAAGAATAATTATCCGCAACCCCGACCGTAAAAGTCGGGGTTTTTATTACTTTTGCGAGGCTTATCCATTATTTTGAAAAAACATGTTACGATTGTTATTATTAAGCATTTTCTTGTCCGCGTCGAGTCTTCTCTCGGCAACCGACAAACCTGCCGTTATTGTCCTGACCGACATCGGCGGCGATCCCGACGACGAGCAAAGCATGGTTCGGTTCCTGCTCTATTCCGACATGTTCGACATCAAGGCGCTTTGCGCGACAAGCCGCTTGGGGCACGGGCAGGATACAAAGCCCGAAATTATTCGGACACAAATAGAAGCATATCGTAAAGTCTATCCCAACCTGTTGTTCCATTCCGAGGCTTACCCTTCGCCCGACGAGCTTGCGGCGGTCGTCAAAAGCGGTCGCGGCGATCAGTTCAGTCACGGGAAAGGCTGCAACAGCGAGGCTTCCGATTATATTGTCGCTGTGGCGGATAAAGCAGACGGATTGGTGCATATCGTTGTTTGGGGCGGCCAAAGAGAGTTGGCGCAGGCATTGTGGAAAGTGCAAAACACCCGAACCAAAGAACAAACCGATGCGTTTTGCCGGAAAATACAGGTACATGCCATCGGCGATCAGGATAAATATCGGGATTGGATCGTCGAAAACTTCAAGGACATTCGCTATGTGGCCGATGCTTTCATCTTTCCCGGAAAATTCGGAATTCGCGAAGTGGCCGCTTTTCGCGGAATGTACATGACAGGCGACATCAGCAGGCAAAATAAGGATTGGGTGACGCAAAACGTACACGGGCACGGCGCTTTGAGCGAATGTTACCCGCTGAGCGGACACGGCGCCGACGGCATGAAAGAAGGCGATTCGCCGTCGTTTCTCGGGTTGATCGCCAACGGGTTGAATTATCCCGACAAACCCGATTGGGGCGGATGGGGCGGACGGTTCCGCCGATTGTCGGGCAGTCTTTTTATCGATGCTTCGGACATCATGGCCGGGCAATTGAACGAACGGCACACGGTTTCGCGGTGGAGGTCGGCGTTTCAAAACGATTTTGCGGCCCGATTGAATTGGTGCGTTCTGCCCTTCACGGAAGCAAACCACAATCCGACAATTACGGTAAACAAAATTGCGGGAGATTCGCCCGTCTTCGCGGAGGCCCGCGTCGGCGACACGCTTACTTTCGATGCCTCGAAAACCGCCGATCCCGATAAAAACGAACTGCAATTCGATTGGTTCTTCTACGAAGAATTGAGCTTTCCCGGATGCGTCGTCCTCAATTTATCGCCCGGCAAGAACGTTTGCTCTTTTACCGTTCCCGGACGGATGCAGGGCCGCACGCACCATTTGATCTTGGCGGTATCCGACGACGGAACGCCTTCGTTGACTTCGTATAAACGGATCGTTATTCGGGTTTTGTAAACATTATAATAGTTTTCACCCCGCCGGTAAGGAATGTGTTCAAAACAATACAAACCACAAAATCCCGCCGTGCGGGAAATAACAACGGCGAAATCACAAAAGCAGGTCGAGAACCGTAAACGCTCCGAAAACAACGCCGGCAAGACTGTTGGATGTAAAGAACGCCGCATTGATACGGCTCAGATCGCCCGGCTTGATAATAATATGTTCGTACAGCAGCAGAAGAAGAAAAACGACCGCACCGACGGCGTACCATATTCCGAAATCCCATAAAATGCCCGTTGCAACCGCTATTGCGCCGCAAGCCGTGTGTGCGATTGCCGAAACCCAAAGCGCGCGACGTTGACCCAAACGAGCCGGGATGGAATGCAATTTCTCGCCGGTGTCGAAATCCTCATCCTGAAGCGCATACAGAATGTCGAATCCGCCCGACCACAACAACACGATGAACGAAAACATCAATGGTAACCAAGCGAAAGCTCCGGTAACGGCCAGATAAGCGCCGATGGGCGACAGCGATAAGCCAAGCCCCAGCACGAAATGACACAACGAAGTGTATCGTTTGGTGAGGCTGTAGCCCAAGATCACCGCCAGCGCAACCGGCGACAAATAAAAAACCAATCGATTGAGAAAAAAACAGGCGACGATAAATGCAAGCGCATTGACGATCACAAAAATCAACGCTGCACGCGGACTGATCTTTCCCGACGGTATTTCGCGCTTGTCGGTGCGCGGATTTTTCGCATCGATGTCTCTGTCGATGTAGCGATTGAACCCCATGGCGGCGCTGCGGGCGAAAACCATGCAGAGAATCACCAACAAAAACGTGCGCCATTCGAAACCCGCCCCGGCGTATTCCACACCGAGAACATAGCCGACCAATGCGAAAGGCATCGCAAAAACGGTGTGCGCGAACTTGACTAACGAAAAATATTTCTTTACGGACATAAAAAGAGTTTGAGGTTTAAAGATTGAGGTTTCAAGTTTGGGTCGGCAAAGTCGCACAACCTGAAACCTCAAACCTGAAACTTCAAATAAAAATCTTTGGTGAGATGCTTATACTCGTCGGTATAGTCCGTCCGATCGGCTTTTTCGATACACAAAGCCTGCTCGTCGACCGGACCGTCGGCGCTCGAAAACGCGACAAACATGCGGTACACGGGCTTGGACGGAAGCGACCGAACATGAAGAATCCGCTTGACAAACAATCCGTACGAACCGGCATCGGCAATCATCGATCGGGCTTCGGACGGAGGAAGCACTACGGCCAACAATCCTTCGGGTGCAAGCAATCGCGCCGATACGGCTATCAGGTCGCGATGCGGCAAGCTGTCGTTGTGGCGAGCCGTGCCGCGCTTCTCGTCGTCGGGTTTGAGCGACGCGGTGAAGAACGGCGGATTGCTGATGATCAAATCGTATCGGACGGAGCATCGATCGGCATAATCGCGAACATCGTCGCAAATAACGCAAATGCGTTCCGGCCACGGACTTTCCGCAACATTCAGCCGCGCTTGCCGGCAAGCGTTTTCGTCTATTTCGACGGCGTCGATCACCGCATCGGGCTTTCTTTGCGCGGCCATCAAAGCGAGAAGGCCGGTTCCCGTGCCTACATCGAGTATGCGGCGCGCATTGCCCACATCGGCCCACGATCCGAGCAACACGCTGTCGACGCCGACTTTCATCGCTGCTTCTTCCTGCCGGACGACAAAGTGCTTGAAACGAAAAAAATTGTTACCCACGGCGGACAAAATTACATAAACTCATCCGAAAACGGATACCGTCTGCCGGGTTTTCTCGACCTTTTCGGGAACAACCGTTATTTCACCGGAATATCCCGCAAGCTGAAAACCTGCTCGTCCGCGAAGTCTATCTCCGCTTTCATCAGGTATGCGCCCGCTTTTTCTGGGATCGTAACTTCGATCGGAACCGTCAACACTTCGTAAGGCTTCACGTTCACTTCTTTTTTGTACGAGGATACCGCCTTCCCGTCCGATAATATGTTCAGCCGGACTTCTTGTTTGAACGGCGTTTCCAAATCGTTGATCACGAATACCGGAACTTCGATCTTTGCGCCGCGAACGTAATTTTTCTCCCACGTGTCGATCATCAGGCCGACGGGCGCGAATGCGGGACGCATGTATTTGTAAAAAGCCGGTTCGTAAGTCAGCTTTTGAATATTCGTGAAATGATCGGAAGTCTGTCCGCGAGGCTCGGCGGAACGCGAATAAGCCAGCCCGCAGAAATGCAACACGCCCGCCGCCCGACGATGCGCCCGCCAATACTCGGTCAATTCGGCCAGTCGCCGACCGTAAATTTCCAACCGCTGTTCCGAAGTCAGGTTCTTGCCGTTCCAAAGCACGTCGTACACCCGATCGGTAAGCGTGGTGGTGGTTCCGTCGCGGTTCAGCCATATCCATCCGTATTCGTTGATGAGCAAAGGGTTATCGAACGTAACGCCGGCTTCTTTCGATTCTTTGGGAAGATGATCTTGCGCATCGTTGCCGGGACGGCGAACCACGCCGAAAAACTCCTTTTTGTAACCGATTTCGGGTTCTTTGTTTTTTTCGTTTCTGTATTTCGAATACAGATAGGGATGCGATTCGCAAACATCCGTTTTCGCTGCGGGCGGCGACCAACCGTTTTCCCACGGACGATCGGAAAGGTCGAGTTTCCGTACTTTGTCGATGGCCAACGCCGTTTCGGGCGACACCGTTTCGTTTTGCGCATCCCAAATCACCACGCTCGGGTGGTTCCAACGTTCGCGCATCCAACGCTTATATTCTTCGGCAATGGTAGGAGCCTTTACGGTCGGCTTGGTGCGGTTGATTCCCCAAATCGGAAACTCGTCCTGCAACATAAATCCCATGCTGTCGCATATTTCATACCACCGCTCGGGCGGGAAACCGATGCAATAGCGCATCGCATGCCAATGCATATCTTTAAATCGTTGGTGCAGCGTCACGGGCCATTGCTTGTCCCACGGCAGCGCGCCGCGATCGGGGTCTTCGAAGAAACGGAAAATGCAAATATTCGTTCCGCGTATGTAATAAGGCTTTCCGTTAAGCAGGGCGATCTTCTTTTCCGGATCGAAACGGAACGACCGCATCCCGAACTTCACCTTTCGGTCGTCGGCGCCCGTGTTCAAGGTCAATTCGTACAGGAACGGCGATTCGGGGCTCCACAGTTTTGCGCCTTTCATGTCGATCTCGAAATCGGCTGTCACAAAACCTTTTCCCGCAGTGATTGTCGGGGCTGTTTTTCCCGAAGCAACGCTCAATCCCGATGCCGCTTCCGAAACATCGTACGTCAGCTTTTTCAGGGACGGTTTATCCGTTTCTATCTCGGCAACCACGCGCAGTTTCTCGTTGACAATGTCGGGAACGCATTGGATGTTGCGAATATAGGGCTTGTCGGAAAGCGTGATTTCCACGTGATCGTAAATGCCGGGGATATACCTTATTTTTTCGAAATCGTTTCCGTCGGGAACGGTGTCGGGAAGTTGCGATTTGCAACCCACGCCGATGACGATTTCGTTGGACTGCCCCGCCGGCAAAAGAAACGGCTTGATGTCGAAATACGAAGGTGTGAAACAGTAAGGATTTTCGCCGACAAACTTGCCGTTGACATACACTTTGGTGAAATATTTCGCTTTATGGATTTTGAGTTCGATTTTGTCGAAATCGATGTTCTTCAAATCGAATTTGCGCCTGTGCCAATACCATCCGTCGGGATAGAGCGTACCGACGGTATCGAGAGCGGGAACGGCCAAATCGACAAGCCCGGGTACGGGTGCAACTGCCGGGAACGAACCGGGAAGCGTTCCGTCGGTTTTGGCCGTTTGCCATTCGCCGTCCAATCGCACGACTTGCCGTTTGGGCGCATCATTTGTGCAGGCAACCGAAAATATCGCAAACGAGCACAACAGGAGGTAAGTAAAAATTTTAATTCGCTTCATAATGTTTGTTTTTATGGTTAAGGTATATTTTTAATGACTTCCAAAAAGTTAACACACTGACGGGTAGTCGCATATTCGGAGCGATTTCTATCAGTTGACGTTGTTGCCCCGTCGGGTAATTTCGGCAACGAAAATTCCCCGTCAGTAAAAACGTCGGTAAAATAAAGCATACAAAAATAGTTAAAATGTCCGTCGGGAAACATAGACAAATGCAAAATTTCACATCGCCGGCATCATTTTGCGTCCTATCCGTTATTCACGGGCGTACCCGGCAATGATTCCGCAAAAGAATATATCCCCGAAGATTTTGCCGGTTTCCGATGCAATCTCTGTCGGACAGTGAGAAGCCTTGACGATACAAAAACGAGGTCGGCTTGTCGGGTTCGGGGATTGAACCGCCTGCTGCGCCGCGATGCGCTACTTTTGAGAATGGTGCTTGTTCATACGCCCGAATATTACCGATTCGTACGTGTCGTCCCACTTTTGACACCCGATAGCGTTGCCGTTTCGATTGATCGTGAAAGAAGAAACTACTTGTTTCAGCGATTTTAAAATAAAAACTTTTGCTTTCATGGCCTTTTTTCAATCTTTACATTAATAAGACGGTAATATCCGAAAAACGTTGCGTCTTGATAACCGATATTTTTATACTTTTGCTTTTTAAATTACTTGGAAAAATCGGGTGCATGGCAAATTGCAATTCCATCGTATTGTTTACCCCCGACCCCTAAAGGGGAGTTACGGTATACCGCGCTTTGCGCAAGTCCCCTTTAGGGGATTTAGGGGTAAAAACCGATATCGTGATGCAATTTGTCATGTGCCCCAAAAAATCCAATTTCATATAAACAAATAAAATGACAATTCGGCCTATTATTTCATTCGAAAAAGCCGGTATTTTTCACGGCGATCATTTAGTGTTGACGGATGTGACTTTTTCGGTGGGCGCCGGAGAATTTGTTTATTTGATCGGAAAGGTCGGCAGCGGAAAGACCAGCCTGATCAAAACATTGAATGCGGAGCTGCCTTTGCGGAGAGGCCGTGCTAATGCCGTCGGCTACGATCTGCATTCGTTGAAACGGAAGCAGATTCCTTATTTGCGACGTAAGATGGGGATCGTATTTCAGGATTTTCAGCTGCTTACCGATCGCACCGTCTACGATAATCTGTTTTTCGTACTGCAAGCGACGGGTTGGAAAAAGAAAAACAATCCCGACCAACGCATCAAAGATGTACTGCAAAAAGTCGGAATGTCGACCAAAGGTTACAAAATGCCGCATCAACTTTCGGGCGGCGAACAGCAGCGGGTGGCCATAGCCCGCGCACTGCTGAACAATCCCGTGCTCATTTTGGCCGACGAACCTACCGGAAACCTCGATCCCGAAACGTCTTCCGAAATCATGGATTTGCTGGTCGAGATTAAAAATTCGGGGCGAACGGTGGTCATGGTGACGCATAACTACAATCTGCTCAAAAAATACCCTTTCCGCACCATCAAATGCGAAAACGAGCATATATCGGAGTCGGAAACCTTGCAGGAGATCGATTTCAGCCTGCTGATGGAAGAAGACAACCAAACGATCATCGACGAATATTACGCACCGGATGTCGATCGGGAAGAAGAGTAAGTCGTTTTTAACTTCTTGCGGTATACATGCTTGATTATTCTCTCGCAAAGGCGCCAAGACGCAAATCGGGGGAAAATACGAATACATCGACTTGGCCGTGTGCGGTATCGCTTATGCATAGCGACATAACCACACAACGCCGCCCGGGTTTTGCGACATCCTCAAAAAAACAAACGACCGGGATTGCTCCCGGCCGTTTGCTTCACACGTTATAAAACAAAAACCCTTTACTTGATAATATCCACGCTCCTGCGGATGAATTTGTTCAATTCCTCGCCTTTGAGCATGTTGTTGGCCAGCAATGCGAGATCGACCAACTGACGGGCAAGGATGTTGTTCTTGCCGTAAGCGTTCAACGCGCCGTTCTTGTTATTGCGTATCTCGTCTTGCGTCTTTTCCAACTCGTTGCGCCTGTCTTTTTGCGCTTGATCTGTTTCCTCGTCCTTTTTGCCTTTGAGCGACTCGTTCAACGCGCTTAATTCCTTGTCGACGGGTTCCGCTTCCGCATCGAAAGCCTTGATCTGTTCGCCCAGATCGGTGTCCTTTTCGGCAATCACCTTCTTCACCAACGGATGATCGGTGTTCACCACCAAGTTGAAACCGTCGGGCATCGATCCGTAGAAATTCATTCCGCCGCCGCCGAGCGCCGACATGTCTTTCATCCGCCGCATGAATTCCGATTGGGTGATCACCATCGGTTGCGCCGTTTCGCCCATGCTCTCGTAAGCCACGTAGAAATGGCCGTTTTGCGGCAGCAACGCTTGAAACACTTCGCGCATGTCGTCCTGTTGCGCCTGCGGCAAATCGGTTTGCTTGTGGTCATCCTTTTGTATCAACCGGTCGACCACATCCGAATCGACGCGGGCATAGTGAACATCGCTATTTTTGCTTTCAATATGGTTGATGAAGTGGATGTCCAACTGTCCGTCCATATTCAATACATCGTAACCTTTGGCTTTGGCCGCTTCGATGAAACTGTATTGCGCCTGCACGTCGGTGGCGTAGAGATACACCGTTTTTTTGTCCTTGTCGGTTTGCGTGCCTTTCACTAACTTGTTGTATTCGTCGAGCGTGAAATACTTGTTGTCGGTATTTTTCAACAAAGCGAACTTTTCGGCGCGTTCGGCAAACTTTTCTTCGGTGATCATGCCGTATTCGATGAACAGCTTTAAGTTATCCCACTTCTTTTCGAATTCCGGGCGATCTTTTTTGAAGATTTCTTCCAAACGGTCGGCCACCTTTTTGGTGATGTGGCTCGAAATTTTCTTCACGTTCGAATCGCTTTGCAAATAACTGCGCGACACGTTCAGCGGAATGTCGGGCGAGTCGAGCACGCCGTGTAACAGCGTGAGAAAATCGGGGACGATGCCTTCCACCGAATCGGTCACATACACTTGGTTGCAATACAACTGTATCTTGTTCTTTTGGAACTCGATGTTGCTCTTGATCTTCGGGAAATACAGTATCCCCGTAAGGTTGAACGGAAAATCGACATTCAAATGAATATAAAACATCGGGTCTTCCTGCATCGGATACAGATCGCGGTAGAACTTCATGTAATCTTCTTCCTTCAGATCGGCGGGCTTGCGTGTCCACAACGGATTGGTGTCGTTGATGATCCTGTCTTTGTCCGTTTCCACCTGTTTGCCGTCTTTCCATTCCTTCTCCTTGCCGAAAGCGATTTCGACGGGAAGAAAACGACAATATTTGCGCAATAATTCTTCGATGCGCGGCTCTTCGAGAAATTCCTTCGATTCATCATCAATGTACAAGATCACT
>JAVBRP010000326.1:0-7390 GCA_031547815.1 Bacteroidales bacterium
CGGTCAGTCTACCACATCGTACAGATACGAATTGTTATCCCTCAGCCGGATGGTGTTTTCCTTGTCGGAAGCAAGCGTATATTTGGATATTTCCTTTTCGGTTCCGGCAACTTGGTTGTCCATCTTTATCTTTTTGCGGATGTACGCGGGAACGTTCTCCAACTCTTCGATATTGGCATTTTCGTCGATGATGGAAGGAACGGGCCGTGTGCGCTCCACGGTTTCCGTTACCGTTTCGCCGCCCCATTCGATCTTGTTTTGCGTGGATGTCGGTTTTTCGCGTATCTCATATTTACCCGTTTTTCCGGATTGCACGCCGGCGACCGGGTTTCCCGATGTGCCGAGCACTACCTTGTCGGAACCGCTATCGTCCGGCAAGCGTACTTCCTCCTTTTTGGGTTTGGCCACGATTCCCAGTTCGGGAAAACAATTGGTCGGGAAATCGGTTGCCACCACCGTAACACACACCGCGTTGCCGAGCTTTTCGTCGTTGCCGGTGCCCCAGATCATCGAGGCATTCTTGGCCGAACGGGTGACGTAATCCGTGATCTCGATCAGTTCGTCCATCGTCACTTCATTCTCGCCCGTGCCCGATGTGATGTTCAGCAGGATACGGCGCGCTCCGGTAATATCGTTGTTGTTGAGCAACGGCGAATTCAATGCTGCTTCTACGGCTTCGCGGGCGCGGTTTTCGCCCGTCGCGGAAGCGGAACCCATCACGGTGATGCCGCCGCCCGTCATGATGGTGCTCACGTCGGCAAAATCCACGTTCACATCTCCCGGAAGGGTGATCAACTCCGCAATGCCTTTGGCCGCCATGGTCAGCACGTTATCGGCCTTCGAGAAAGCGTCCCTGATCTTCAGGTTGCCGTACATCTCGCGCAGCTTCTCGTTGTTGATGATCAGCAACGAATCCACGTGATCCTTCAACTCCTTGATTCCTTCGAGCGCCTGCTTGAAACGCTGTTCGCCTTCGAAACGGAACGGAATGGTAACAATGGCTACCGTGAGGATGCCCAATTCCTTGGCTATGCGGGCAATCACCGGCGCGGCGCCCGTCCCCGTTCCGCCGCCCATCCCGGCGGTCACGAATACCATTTTGGTGCCCGTGTCCAGCACGTCGCGAATCTCGTCCAGCGAATCCAGCGCCGCTTCGCGACCCACTTCGGGCTTGTTGCCCGCGCCGAGTCCTTCGGTTTTGGTTCGTCCCAACTGTATTTTCACGGGCACGGGGCTTTTTTCCAATGCTTGCGCATCGGTGTTGCATATCACGAAATTGACATTGTGGATGCCTTGTTGATACATGTACGTCACGGCATTTCCGCCGCCGCCGCCCACTCCGACAACTTTAATGATGGATGATCGGTTTTCGGGCCATTCGATGAATAAATCGTCTGTTACCATAACTGTTGTTTTTAAAGATTTACGGTTAATTTATTTTCTACCATACGTGTGGTATATTGTTGAAGAAAGGCTTTCGCTTTCGTTTCCAATTCGGTTTGAACTTCGGGCAACTTCCCGGCCAGATTATCGGACATATCGGTGTGTATCCGGTATAAACCCGTCGTCTTTTGTCCGTCGAACTCAAGCACATACTCATCGGTATACAACTGATAATATCCGTTGGTGTAATTGATGGCGAACCTGTCGGCCGTTCGGTTCACATCGAAACCGAAAGCGAAATAGGGCCGATCGTAATTCAAATAACCCAACACCGTGGGCATGATGTCCATTTGTTGCGCGATATCGTGCTCGTATTTTTTCAGGCTGCCGTCGGGCTTATAAAAAATAATCGGTACGGCAAATCTTTCGGGAGCGGTTTGGTACTCGTCGTGCACAATCCCGTTGAAATGGTCGGCCACCAGCACAAACAGCGTATTGTTGTACCACGCCTGTTGCGAAGCCGTCGCGAAGAAGCGCCGCAACGAATAATCCGAATAACGGATGCATTTATGTATCGGCAACGGCCCTTCCGGGAAAGTATTCTTGTAACGTTCGGGGATGATGAACGGGTGATGAGACGTAACGGTGAACAGCGTGGTGAGGAACGGTTGCGGCAACGCGGTCATTTCCTTGGCGGTGTATTGCAGAAACTCTTCGTCCCAGATGCCCCAGATACCGTCGAAATCGGCGTTGTTGCCGTATTCCGACATTCCGTAATAACGGTCGATACCGATCAGCTTGCAGAATGCCATGTAGCCCATCGCTCCGTCAGGATGCCCGCAGAAAAATGCCGTTTCGTAACCTTTGTCTTTCAGCAAATGCGGCAATGCCTTGATCGTATTGTCGAAATGGGGCGACAGCACAAACGGTTCGGGAATGGCGGGAATGCTCGCCAATGCCGAAGCCAAAGCGTCGATGGATTTGCCTCCGTTGCCGTACGAATATTCGAAAGTAAGGCTTTGCGCCGCCAGCGAGTCGAGAAACGGCGTGTAGCCTTTGTATTGACCGTTTTCGAGCCGTTCGTTGTAAAACCCGAAATGCTCCTTGGCAAAACTTTCGAGAATGATCACCATTACATTCATGTTGTTGAATGCCGCCGTATCGGCGGGTTGATGAATCGGCGTATAGATCCGTTCCAAGGTTTGCTCGTCGTCGAAATAACGCAACGGAGTGATTCCCTTGCGTTCGATGGTCTTGTACAGCGAAAACGGCGTATTGAGCACCAAAGGCACATCGATAGGCTCTTTTACGTATTGACCCGCATTGCTCAGCGTGATCGGACGCAGACTGTGGCGCACGCCGCCGCGAAAACCGATGATCATCACGCCGATGCCCAATGCCAAACCGACCAAGCAGGCGGGATAATACAAGAGCGGATTTTTAATGCGTACGGATGATTTTTCGAGGGGCTTGCCGTAAAGCCAAATCATGAGCGCTGTCAATCCGATGAAAAACAGCACCAAATACCAATTTTCGAGAAAGGCATTCGAAAAGATTCCGCCGATGTTCTCGCCGTGCGAAAACTCCTTGAAAATATCGAATGTGGTGCGTCGCATGGTAAACCGGAAATAGACAATATCCATGCAATTCGAGGCCAGCGTGACCCCGTTGGTGATGAAATACAGATATTTTGCCGTTGCCTGATATCCTCGATTGTAACGAAACTTGAAAGGCAGCAGAAACATGAGGATATACAGCACATTGGTATACAGAATCGCCGTGGTGTCGAAACGCATGCCGCCGACAAAAATGTTCACCAATTCCCCGAAAGTCCTGTCCTTATAAAAATCGACATTATACAGGTAAAACGCCAACCGGCACAGCGTGTACAAAAGGTAAATCACCAATATCCTCTTGATCAACCGAGCATAGAGGTTGCCTTTCAGGAAATCGTATATTTGCTTGAAGCTGCTCATTCCTTGTTTACGGTTAATCTGTTTTCAACCATTCTTGCGGTATATTGTTGCAGAAAGGCTTTCAATTTCAATTCCGATTCGGCTTGAACTTCGGGAAGCGTCCCGACAAGGTTTTCGGACAACGCCGGGAACCCGGCCAGATCGTATAATCCGGTTGTCCTTTGTCCGTCGAACATCAAAAGATATTTGTCGGTATACAACAGATAAGTGTTGTTCAAACAATTGACCGCAAAACGATCGGTGTTTTCGTTCAAATCGAATCCGAACGAAAGGTAGGGCCGGTCATAATTGAGATAGCTCAATATGGTAGGCATGATGTCCAAATGCTGCGCTTCCTTGTGTTCCAACGCTTTCAAGCTCCCGTCGGGCTTGTAGAAGATAATGGGCACGGCAAAAAGCCCTGCCGGGGTTTGATATTCGCTGCGCGGCCGGTTGGTATGATCGCCCGTCAGCACAAACAGCGTATTATTGTACCACGGCATTTTCGATGCGGTTTCGAAAAACTGTCTCAACGAATAATCCGAATAACGAATGGCGCGCATCAAGGGATTTTTCTCGGGCGGAAAACGATGCTCGTATTTTTCCGGGATCAGGTACGGATTATGCGATGTGACCGTGTATAATGTCGCAAAGAACGGTTGCGAGAATTTTTCGATTTCCCGTGCGGTGAATCGGAAAAATTCTTCATCCCATATTCCCCATACGCCGTCATAATCGGCATCGTTTCCGTACTCGTTTTTTCCGTAATAACGGTGAAATCCGATGAAATTACAAAACGAGGTATAACTTTGCGCTCCGTTGGGATGCCCGCAGAAAAATGCGGTTTCGTAACCTTTTTCGCGCAACAGGGCCGGCAATGCGTTCAGCTTGTTGTTATAATATCCCGACAGAACAAACGGGTCGGGGATTGCCGGTATCCCGCAGAAAGCGGCCGGCATCATATCGACGGACTTGAACCCGTTGGCATACGAATACATGAAAGAGCGCCCGTGTTGAAGCAGCGAATCGAGAAAGGGCGCATAATTCTCGTAACGATCGCCGTCCGGCCCCGAATTGTATGTTTTCAGCGCCTCGCGTCCGAAACTTTCCAGAAAGATGACCATTACATTCTCGTTGGTAAACGGACCTTTCGGAGAGGGCGTGTGTATCGGATCGAAGATTGCATCGACCGCTTGCGGATCATCGAAATATTTCAACCGCGCAATCCCTTTCCGCTCTATGGTGCGATATATCGAAAAAGGAGTGTTCAAAATCAGAGGTATATCCGACGGAGCAGTGGCATACGCGCCTGCATTGCTCAGCGTAATGGGACGTAAATCCGGGTCGATGCCTCCGCGAAATCCGACAAACAAAATAAATAAACCCGAGAGAAGCGCGGCAAAAGCCGCCGGGTAATATATAGCCCGGTTCTTTATCCGAACGGACGATACCGTCAACGACGGACCGTACATGTATATCATCAATAATATCAAGACAATAAATACAATCACCAAATACCAATAATCAACAAAAGCGTTGGCAAAAACGCTTCCCAGATTGTCGTTGTCTTTAAATTCGGTAAAAACGGCGAATGTGGTACGCCGCATCGTGAACGGGAAATATGCGATGTCCATACAATTGGCCGCCAGCGCAATGCCGTTGGCGATAAAATAAAGGTACTTCCCGACCGTTTGATACGTTTTATCGTACCTGAATTTGAACGGTATCAGAAACATGAGAATGTACAAGGCATTGGTGTAGAATATCGCCGTGGTGTCAAAACGCAAACCTCCGACAAAAATGTTTACCAATTGCCCGAAAGTCTTTTCCTTATAAAGATCGATGTTGCACCAATAAAATGCCAACCGGCACAAGGTAAACAAGAGGTAAATCACCAATATCCTCTTGATCAATTGAGCATAGAGGTTGCCTTTCAGGAAATCGTATATTTGCTTGAAGCTGCTCATTCCCGGTCTACGGTTAATCTGTTTTCGACCATCCTTGCGGTATATTGTTGCAGAAAGGCTTTCAATTTCAATTCCGATTCGGCTTGAACATCGGGAAGTGTCCCGACAAGGTTCTTTTCCATGAGGACGTCTTCCTTCAAATTGTACAATCCTGCAGTTTTCGCGCCATCGAAAGTAAGCAGGTAATCGCCTCTGAAAATATGGTAAATCCCGTTCAGATAATTTACCGTAAAATGATCTTTGTCGCCATTAAGATCGAACCCGAAAGAAACGTACGGACGGTCGTAATTGAGATACGACAGAAGCGTCGGCATGATATCCGTTTGTTGCGCTGCCCTGTTTTCCAAACTTTTGAGGCTGCCGTCGGGGCGGAAGAACACGATCGGAATGGCGAACGCATCCACCGGATTCCTGTAATCGGCCACGCTATGATCGGCCATCACGACAAACAGCGTGTTCCGGTACCACGGTTCTTCGGATATGGTTTCGAAGAATTTTCGCAATGCACGATCGGTATAACGGATGGAACGATGCGGCCGGAAATCCTCCGGAGGAATTATTTTCTCGTATTGCTCGGGCAACTTGAAAGGGTGGTGAGATGAAACCGTAAACACGGTTGCAAAAAACGGCTGCGAAAATTGATTGATTGTTTTTGCGGTAAAAGGCAAAAACTTGTCGTCCCAAATGCCCCATGTCCCGTCATAATCGGCATTGTTGCCGTATTCGCTCATTCCGTAATAGCGATGAAACCCGATCAAGTTACAAAACGACGTATAACCTTGCGTTCCGTTGGGATGCCCGCAGAAAAACGCCGTTTCGTAGCCTTTCCTGCGCAACATGTCCGGCACCGAATTGACTGCATTGCTCACATATTTCGAGAGGGTAAATTGTCCCGGTATTCCGGGAATTCCCAAAAACGCAGCCGGCATGGCATCGATCGATTTTCGTCCGTTGGCATACCCGTGCAGAAACGATCGGCCGTTACGGATCAGCGAATCGAGAAACGGCGTATAGCCCTTGTATTGTCCGTTATCCAAATGCGGATTAAGGCTCCCGATAACTTCGCTGCTGAATCCTTCAAGAATAATAAACACCACGTTCTCTCCCGTAAATGCCCCGTTCGGCGTCGGGCGATGCACCGGCGTATAAATGCTTTCAAGCTCTTCTCGGTTCTCGAAAAAAACAAGCGTCGTCATTCCTTTCTTTTGAACGGTGGTAATGACGGCGAACGGCGTGTTCTGAATCAACGGCATGTCGACGGCAGTAATCGCGTAAGCGCCGGCATCGTTCAGCGCCAACGGCCTGACATGGGATTTTACCGAACTGCGCATTCCCAAAATGACGATAAGCACACCGAAAAGAAAAATAGCCGAGCCGACCGAATAATACGCCCGCGGCATGCGTACCCGAACGGAAGATCTGTCGACGTAAGGGCCGTAAAACAATACCATCAGGACAATAAGACCGATGAAAAACAACAAGACGGGCCAATAATCGACAAAAGCATGTCCGAAAACATTTCCGATATTACTGTTCCCCGCAAACTCCTCAAAAACATCAAAAGTGGTGCGGCGCATCGTGAAACGGCAATAGACAATGTCCGAACAATTGGCCGCCAAAGCGATACCGTTGACGATGAAATAAATATACTTCCCGACTGTTTGGTAACCTTTGTTGTATCTGAATTTGAACGGCAGCAGAAACATGAGAATGTACAACACGTTGGTGTACATGATCGCCGTACCGTCGAACCGCAAACCGCCGATAAATATATGCAGCAGTTGCCCGAACGTACGGTCGCCGTACCAACCGGCGTTAAATAAATAAAACGCCAACCGGCACAGCGTATACAAGAAATATATCACCAATATCCTCTTGGTCAATTGGAAATAGAGGTTGCCTGCCGGCGATTGATATGTTTCTTTGGCGTATTGCTTCATAAATAAAATACAAGTGCGGGTTACATGCGAAATTTCATCGCATGCAACCCGTACTTTTTACATGCTGCTGTCGGAATCCATCGAAAAGTAGCTTTCGAGCCTCTCTTTGAAAGTATCCAACGAAAAGCCCTTTCCCGGTTTTTTA
>JAVBRP010000046.1:0-4747 GCA_031547815.1 Bacteroidales bacterium
AAAGCGAATTTCGAGATGTTTAACCTCGGAACAGGCCGCGGCGTGTCGGTGTTGGAGTTGGTGCGCACGTTCGAAAAAGTGACGGGCATGAAGCTCAATTACAAAATTGTGGCTCGTAGGCCCGGCGATGCGGAACAGGTGTGGGCCGATACAACTTTTGCCAACAACGAGTTGGGTTGGAAAGCGCAAAGCACGCTCGAAGAGACGCTCCTGTCGGCTTGGGATTGGGAAAAATATTATAAAGAAAGCGGAGGATGGAAATAAAAGTTTCAAGTTTGAAGTTTCAGGTTTAAAACGAAAGAGTTTCAGGTTTCAGGTTTGAAGTTTCAAGTTGGGCAAAGCCACGTAAACTGGAATTTGAAACTTCAAATCTCAAGCTTTAAACTCGGAACCTCAAACTTTAAACCTCAAACTTTAAACTAAAAAAGAAATGAACAAGAACAATTATTGCATTATTATGGCAGGCGGCGTGGGAAGCCGTTTTTGGCCGTTGAGCCGGATGAACAAGCCCAAACAGTTTTTGGACATCATGGGTGTCGGCAAAACGCTGATTCAGCAGACGTTCGACCGATTCGCCAAAATCGTGCCGCGCGAAAATATCATCATCGTTACCAACGAGATATATAAAGATATCACCATCGAACAGCTCGAAATCGCCGAAAGGCAGGTGCTGCTCGAACCGATGCGCAAGAATACCGCTCCCTGTATCGCTTATGCCAATTTCAGAATTTTGAAGGAAAATCCCGATGCGAACATCGTGGTGGCTCCGTCGGATCATTTGGTGACCAACGAAGCGGAATTCCTGCGTGTAGCGCAACAGGCCCTCGACTTTACGGCGGCCAACAACGTGTTGCTCACCATCGGCATCAAACCGAGCCGTCCCGACACGGGTTACGGATATATTCAGGTGCTGAACGAGCCGTCGGAATTGAAGTTACCCGTTCCGGAATTGAAAAAAGTGAAGACTTTTACCGAAAAGCCCGAACTGCCGATGGCCAAAGTATTTTTCGAAAGCGGCGAATTCTTTTGGAATTCGGGAATGTTCTTTTGGTCGCTTTCGTCCATCATGCAAGCGTTTGACGCCTACATGCCGAGCATCAATAATCTGTTCCAAAAAGCAATGGCCAAGTTGGGAACCGCCGGCGAAATAGAAGCGGTACGCGATATTTACGCGCAAAGCAAATGCATTTCCATCGATTATGCCGTGATGGAGAAGGCCGACAATGTGTATGTGCTTTGCGCCGATTTCGGGTGGTCGGACATCGGTACTTGGGGTTCGCTGTATGCCAATCAGAAAAAGGATCGGAAACAAAATGCCGTGGTGGGAAACAATGTTTTCCTGTACGACACAAAGGGTTGCGAAATAAATATCGGGCCGCACAAATTGGCTGTGATTCAAGGTTTGGAAGACGTGATTGTGGTGCAAACCGACGATGTGCTGTTGATTTGCAAAAAAGACGAAGAACAACGCATCAAGGATTTTGTTAACAATGTGAAGTTAGAAAAAGGAGACGGTTATATTTAACTTCTCTCCCCCGACCCTCTCTCCACAAAGAGAGAGGGAGGCGCGCTTTCTGTCCGGCTCGCGGACTGTGCAAGGGCTTCCTCTCCTGTGGAGAGGGCGGGGGGAGAGGTGATCATATATGCCAAACAATAATGCGACCGAAATATCGTTTCCATAAAGTAATCCATATTCATCCGATTTGAACCGTTTTGTTTATATCATATTGCTGTTTCTGTGTTGTTTGAATGCTTCGGCACAAGACCGCACCACACGAAAAAAAGTATTGAATTATCAGCGTCATGACGAAAAAGCGATTCACTTCGGTTTTTGTTTGGGTTTCAATGTGATGGATTTCACCGTTACCAATTCCTACGAACATTATAAAACCGACTCGTTGTTGTCCAATGTCACGAATCTGTCGCCCGGATTTCAGATTCAGGCAGTGTCGGCGGCTCGGATCACCGATAATCTCGAATTGCGTTTTTTGCCCGGCGTGGCTTTCGGGCAACGGCAATTGATGTTTTACCGCAACGACAAGCTGTACGACGATCATCAATTACTCGAATCCAGCTATATCGAATTGCCGATATTGCTCAAGTATAAATCGAAGAGAATCAATAATTATCGCGGCTTCTTGGTCGGAGGGCTGAACCCCCGTTTCGATTTGGCAAAAACCTATCGGGAAGAAGATGATATTTATATGGATTTGAAATTGAACGATCTGTGTTACGAGCTTGGCGGAGGATTCGATTTCTATTTTCCGTTTTTCAAACTTTCCATCGAATTGCGCGGCTCGTGGGGGATGTTCAACGTACTCAATCCGCGAATCACGCCGCGTCCCGAGTTCCAAAACGCCATTCAAAAACTTCGATCGTCGGTATATATGCTTTCGTTTTATATCGAATAAACGAAGATCGTAAGACGTGTAAGACATGTAAGATCGTAAGATTGCGACCGAAATATTGTTCTTACGATCTTACCATCTTTCACGTCTTACCATCTTCTTACAGTCTTACATGTCTTCCGATCTTACACGTCTTATAATATCAACATGAAAATCCTTGTCATCGGCGCCGGAAACATGGGCGCTTGGTTTGTCGAATCGCTCTGCCTGGAGCATGATGTAGCCGTATACGATACCGATCGGCACAAGTTGCGCTATTTCTTCAATACGCACCGTTTCGTCAGTTTCGATCAAATCAACGCATTTGCGCCCGAATTGGTCATCAATGCCGTCAGTCTGCAATACACAATTGCCGCGTTCAACGATCTGTTGCCCTATTTGCCCGACAATTGCATCATTTCGGATATCACTTCCGTGAAAAACGGATTGCACGACTATTACCGCAGCACGGGACGCCGTTTTGTGTCGACGCATCCCATGTTCGGCCCTACATTCGCCAGCCTCAAGGAGTTAAGCTCGCAAAGCGCCGTCATCATTGCCGAAAGCGACGAAGAAGGCAAGCAGTTTTTCCGCGATTTTTACGGTTCGTTGCATCTCAACATTTACGAATATACTTTCGAGCAACACGACAAAACGATGGCATATTCGCTGTCCGTTCCGTTTGCGTCCACCATGGTGTTTGCCGCCTGCATGAAGCATCAGGAGGCGCCGGGCACCACTTTCAAAAAACATCTTTCCATTGCGCAAGGGCTGCTTTCGGAAAACGATTATCTGCTGAGCGAAATATTGCTGAACCCGTATACCTTGCCTCAGATTGAACGAATAAGCGAAAAACTTTCCGACCTGACGGAAATGATCCGACAAAAAGATACAAAAGCATTGCACAAATTTGCCGGCGAATTGCGGAAAAACATTGGAAATGAAGAGTGAGGAATGAAGAATTTCTATGAATATTCGAACGTTTTCCCGGTAAACTATATCGTACTATTGTCGTGTCAATGAAATAATGTCGCAATGACGACGAAGTGAAAGCCGGTTTTACATTTCAATATTGTCGGCCGCTTTTCGAATTCTTTCCGAAAAATCGTAAAGTGCATCTTTCAGATGCTGTTTTTCTGCATAAGTAAATTCACCCTCTCCGCCGTTTCCGTCAATTCCATTCAATTTGTTGTACATCCACGATGCGGATTTGCCAAAATATCTTTGTGCTATTTTAGACCAAGTTATATCCAGTCTAATATCTTGCAATTGGGTGCTTACGTTTGTTGGTTTTAATATTTGCGTCCTCATTTTATTATGTTTTAATTTTTAATTTCGTCAATCAGGATATCAAACAAATCTCTCGCATACATCTCCAATTGATCGGAGTAATTATGCTTGGAGTTATTCAGATTTTTAATAACCTCGTTTAACTCTCTTAATTTCTCGCTCAATTCATTTTTATCCATTCATTTAACTTTTTTTGGCGATATGTCCTGCAAAGATACTGTGAATTTTCACAGTATAAAAACATTTCTTTTTGTTGCGGAATTAATTTCATGTCCAAAATTAGGAATATTATGGGAAAATTCGTATAAATCATTGTTTATAAATATTATATATCCTATATGCAATATGCAATTTCACTTCCCTATTTTAGCAAGAAGCCGAAGAATGATATTTCATAAAATGAAGCGTTTCCGACGCTCGGTTCTTATCCTTGTAGACCAAAATATTTTATAACTTTGTCAAATAAAAAATGACAAAAAACGATTAATTTGAAGATCATGATGAGAACCTGCATATTGTGGTTCCTGATTTTCGGAGGCGGGCGGTTGTTTGCTCAAGATGCGGGACAACGGCAATCAGTCGACGGTTCTGCCGCCGAATACTTGCGGGTTGCCGACAAGCAATCGGTGCTTTACTACGGCAACGAGCAGGACGGTTATATGCGTACGACAAACCATCCGTATTGGAAAGATGCGCAATATGCGAAAGCGCGTCTGTCATACCTGCAAGTGATCTATCCCGAAGCGTTGCTCCGATTGGATTTGAATCGTAACGAGTTGATGATCATGTCGCCCGATCGTCGCAACATCGTTTTATTTCCCGAAAACGTCGATTTTGCGGAAATGCACGGTCGCCGCGTCATTTATTTTCGTTCGGACAGCCTGCAGGGCGCTCCTTCATCCGGATATTACCTGTTGTTGCATTCCGGTAAATGCAAGGTTTTGGAGAAACGAGCAGCTTCGTTGATGAAAAAAGAGACCCATTCCCCCACACTGGAACAATACTTTGTTTTCACCACCAATTTTTATCTGTTTAAGGACGGTGTTTATTACAACATAAAAAGCAAGAGA
>JAVBRP010000128.1:0-11300 GCA_031547815.1 Bacteroidales bacterium
ACGCCTTCCTCTATAATCTTTCCTTCGCGGTAACTGCGTTCGTTGATCACGTTCCCTTTTTCGGAATACATTTTCATTGTTCCGTCGAGCACGCCGTTTTTGTAAATTTCTTCGTCCTTTACTTTGCCGTCTCTATAAAAGGTTTTCCACACACCCGTCTTCTTGCCTTCGTCGTTGACACGGTTGATAAATTCGCGCGAAATCATGTAATCGTTATGAAACTCGTATAAAGTGATCACGGTCCCGTTTTCGTCGAAATCTTTCCCGACGCCTTGCTTTTTACCGTTTTTGTAGCTGACGATCTGTTTTATTTTTCCGTTAGGAAAGTAGTACAATGCTTGGCCTTCCTTTTTATCGTCCAAATACAATTCTTTCGATTTCAGGTAATGTTTACTGACATTATTTTTCTCTGTAACCGTTTCATAATTATAACTGTAACCGCTTTTTTTACCCAACAGGTAATTGATGATTTCGAGTGTATCTGCGGTTTCGGTATAAAAAACCCAAGTGCTGTCCAACAGCGAATTGCGTCGGTTGCCTTCCGATTTAAGGACGCCCGTCACGTAATACGTTTTCCAATAACCGTCGGGTTTTCCGCCGCGCATCAAGCCTTCGCTCGCTACTTTTCCGTTAGGGTGATAAAACGTATTGTACCCGTCGGGATTAACTTTCGTATTGAGCTGTGCTTGAGTGTTTGTCAAAAACGCACAACAAACAAAGAGGGGAATAATATTTCGAAAACACCATTTCATTCGAAAATACTTGTCAAATCGATTATTCGGAATAAAGCGCTAATTTAATAAGAATGTTTGTTATCCGCTAAATCAAACCTGATTTTTCGGAAATATCGAGCATGCGGCGAATCGGTTTCTCGGCTTTTTTCCGCAAGGTTTCGTCCAAAATTACTTCGTTACTTTCGTTGCGCAGGCAATCATATATTTTTTGAAGCGTCACCAATTTCATGTACCGGCAATCGTTGCAGGCGCAAGTCGAATCCTTCGGGGGCGCGGGAATAAACGTTTTTTGCGGACTTGCTTTTTGCATTTGGTGCAGAATGCCCGATTCGGTGGCTACAATATATTCGCGAGCCGAATCGGTTTTCGAGAATCGAAGCAGTTCGGCGGTGGAACCGATATGATCGGCCGCAATAAGAACAGGTTTCGGGCATTCGGGATGCGCCAGTATTTTGGCTTTCGGATGATCTTTTTTCAGTTCGAGGATTTTTTCCAGCGAAAATTCTTCGTGAACGTGACAAGCGCCGTCCCAAACCAATATATCGCGGTGCGTGAGGCTTTTGATGTAATTGCCGAGATTGCGATCGGGTGCGAAAATAATTTTTTCTTCCGCAGGCAACGATTCGATGATTTTCACGGCGTTGGACGAAGTGCAGGCAATGTCTGAAAGCGCCTTGACCGCCGCGGTGGTATTCACGTAAGTGACCACCGTGCGATCGGGATGAGCTTTGACAAAAATTTCGAATTTATCGGCGGGACACGAATCGGCCAGCGAGCAACCGGCTTCGGGGTCGGAAAGGAGTACTTTTTTGGAAGGATTCAGTATTTTGGCGGTTTCGGCCATGAAATTCACTCCGGCCAAAACAATGATGTCTGCGGACGTACTTACGGCTTTTTGCGCCAAAGCAAGACTGTCGCCAACGAAATCGGCAATGTCCTGTATTTCGGGTTCCTGATAATAATGCGCCATGATGACGGCATTTTTAGCCTTGCATAGATCTTTTATCCGTGAAATCAATTCGGGGTTGTTCATACCAAAGAGATTTTAAATCAATGCAAAGTTATATGTTTTTCGATGAATATAACCGTAAAATATCTTATTATATTTGACTGTCGTCCGGCTTTCATACAAACATGGTTTGCTCTTTAAAAATGAAATGTGTTTTTAAAATTTCGAATTTCACCGGATTATGAACAGTTCTTTTGTTATCATTAAAATTTTTTTTTGAAATTTTTAAAAGATATGAAGATGATGATGGGGTGTTAGTTGTGTGGAGAAATAATTCGGGAATATTTGGTAAATCCGTTTTCAAAATTATACTGACAGTTTATCAACATCGCAAAACAAGAAAATATTATTGATATGCAAGGCATTACTCATTATATCAACAATCGTCGATATCGATATTCACAAGGCGATGTTATTATTTGAAAAGCCCGGATTCGGTGAAACGGCTGTTGATATTTAACCATTAAAATCGGGGTAAAATATTTGGTGTTTTTTGGAAGATGATTATATCGATCCGATCATCGAAAATGCAAATATATTTTTCAAAAAGTTTTCAAGATTAATTAACACCCGGTGAACATCGGGTGAACACTGTTCGGAACAAATGACGTACAATCCCCGTATGCGCAAATTCGCAATTCAAGAAACCGATTTAACATCAATTTTTCTCGATGTTCGGTCTCGGTCGAATTTATGCCGGCAGGCTAAGCCTGCACGGATATGAGGGACGGGGTGCAACCTCGTCCCAACGCTCGGGATTTATTCGAGCTTCAACTCCATCTCGTAGTTTCCCGACAATAAGGCATAAGAACCGTCGGCGCTTTTTTGCAGATTGACAGGTTTGGCGTCGGGCGCGAGTTTGGCGCTTTTCAGAGAGCATCCGGCGGGAAGATACAGATCGGCTGTAGCATTGGGCGGAACAACAACTTTGTAAACGACCGCTTTTTTCTTCTTGCTCCATTCGGACACGATTTTCCCGTAAGGCGATTGATATGAGGACGATGCTTGGTCCAATCCCGCAACGAATAAAGGCCGCAAAACAACATTCTTGAAACCGGGATAATCCGGGTCGGGTTTGATGCCGCCCAATGCCTTGTAGAGCCACGCCCCGATTTCGCCGTACATGATGTGGTTCAGCGAAATATCGCGCGCCGCATCGATCTTCCAATTTTCGTATAACGTGGTGGCGCCGTTCACGATCCACCAGCCCCACGAAGGATACGTTTCCTGCGATGCAACCGTATAAGCCAAATCGGCGTATCCGTTTTCGCTCAAAGCGTTCAATATGGCTTTCGTACCCAATATCCCCACATCGACGTGCTTGCCGTCGGCTTCCACGCGCTTGGCCAGATTGGCGGCAACTTTGCTGCGCATATCGTCGGGCACGACGCCCCAAAACAAGGGCACGGCGAGTTCCGTTTGTACGCCTTGTCCGTAAATGCCCGTGTTGCGATCCAAATATTTGTTGTTGACGGCATCGCGTATTTTCGCGGCCAACGCCGAATATTGCTCGTGATCGTCGGGCTTGCCCAATATCTTTGCCGCTTGCGCCAAAATAGACGCATCAACGAAATAATAAATGGAAGAAGTAAGTTCCACCGGCGATTTCGATTTCACCGGAACCCAATCGCCCAAGCCCCAAGAAGTAAGTCCGTTCGGGCTGAGGTACGTGATGCGGTCGACATAACGCTTGATGTTGTCGTAACAATCGCTCAGCAGGCGCGCATCGCCGTAGAACAGATAAATATTCCACGGGATGATGGCTATGGTACTTGTCCAGTCAGGCCCGTTGGCCCACTCGTAGCCCCAGCCGCTCGTGGGAATGATGGCGGGAAGCACGCCGTTGGGCTGTTGCTCGTCGCGATGATCGGCCAGCCACTTTTCGTACACGGTGATCCCGTCGAAATTGTACAACGCCGTTTCGATGGCCAGATGCGCATCGCCCGTCCAACCGTTCTTTTCGCGTTGCGGACAATCGGTCGGGTAGCCGAACATATTGGAAAGGTACGCATTGTTGGTCGCCTGCCACACTTTATTCATCGTCGGGTTCGAAGTTTTGATTTCCCCGACGGGCGGCAAGTCGCTGTGCATGAAATATCCAGCAAGGCTTTCCTTCGTCAGCGCCACCGGCTTGCTGCTCGTCACTTCCACATATTGAAAACCTTTGTAGTTGAAGCGCGGCATAAACATTTCCTCGCCTTTCCCGCCAAGGATGAAAATATCGACCTGAAACGGATCTTTGTCGTCGGTGGGGCGGTAATGATAGTCGATATTCGACATATCGGCGCGCCCGTTCGGGTAAAGCCGTTCGGCATGTTTCAATCGCATAACGGTGCCCGCTTCCCCTTTCACTTTGATGCGGCTCACTCCCGCAATATTCCGCCCGATGTCGAACACATACAGCGTATCGTTCATTTTATTGACGCTTTTGGCGGGAATTTCTTCCACATTCCGTATCGGATGCAACTGTTGCGATACGATGTTTTGCGACGGCGCGGCGCGGTAAGTGATCGATTTCCATTGCGAAGCGTCGAAACCGGCCGTGTTCCAACCCGGCTGTTCCAACCGCGCGTCATAATGTTCGGCGGTGTATATGCTGTTGAAAATGACGGGGCTTAACGCCGTTTTCCACGTGTTGTCCGACGCGACGACTTCCACCGAACCGTCGTCGTAGGTGATGCGCAAATCCATGCAGAATGCGGGACGGTCGCGCCACGGAGCGCGGTCGAAGAACCAAACCGCCGTGGATTGATGGTTGTACCAACCGTTGCCGAGCAACACGCCGACAGCATTTTGCCCGTTTTGCACCTGACGGGTAACATCGTAAGCGACATACAGATTGCGGCGATCGAACCGCGTAAACATCGGGTCGAGACGATGATTGCCGATTTTCTCGCCGTTGATGTACAGTTCGTACAATCCCGCAACGGCAATGTATGCCCGCGCCGATTTGATCTTTTTCGCGGGTTTGAACTCCTTCCGGAAATACGGCGCCGGCTTCACCGCAATGCCGGCTCCGTTCAATCCGTGACCGTCGCTGATCCAGGCGCCTTTCCAATTCTTTTGTTCCTTCATGCCGGTTTCGAAGGATGACACGGCCGGGCGCGATTCGGCGCCGTCGCGATCCCAGACGCGAACACTCCAGTAATATTTGGTAAACGGAGCGAGCGGTGTGCCGGAATACGCGACCAACATGCGGTCGGATGCCACTTTTTGCGAATCCCAAACATCGGCCCGACCGCCGGCCACCGCAAGCGAATCGGTACCGACGACGATGCGATACGCTGTTTGCAACGCGCCGAAACGGTTGTCGATCATCAGCCACGACAAACGGGGCGCCGCAACGTCCACTCCGAGAGGACGAACGAGGTATTCGCAACGAAGATTGCCGGGTACACAGGGGGATTGCGCCGATAAAGTATTGCAGAACAAGGCGAAAAGAACAAGGGTCAAAATTCGGTTCATGGAGGTAATTATTATTTTATCTGAAAATATCTTGGTACTTTCCAAGCATATCTTGGACTACTATCCAAGCATATCTTGGACTACTATCCAAGCATGTATTGGACTACTGTCCAAGCATATCTTGGACTACTATCTAAGCATGTATTGGACTATAGTCAAGCGATGTGCTTGACTGCTGTCTCAATGTTCGACTGAGGTTGCACCTCAGCCGAATTTATGTCGGCAGGCTCAGCCTGCCCGGATATGAGGTACGAGGTGCAACCTCGTCCCAACGGAGGAGGCTGTTCAATAAGTCGCAATGCGGTTTATTGTTTTACCGGCCACTATATCTTGATCTCTCCTTTGGTCAACGATTCCTTGGCTGCAAGAAGCGTTGCGAGGACTTCCTTCACGCTTTGTTCCGAAACCGTTTCGGGATCTTTATTCTCGGCTACGCAATCGACAAAATATTGAACTTCTTTTCCGTAAGGATCATGATTTACGATTTCGACTTTTTCTCCTTTTTCGTCGGGGCGATACCACATCAGCGCGGATGTGCTTTCGGGGCCGATGTTGACGCCCGAAATGAACGTGAATTCCAACGTTCCCGCAGTTCCCAACACACGCATCCGCATGGTGAAGGGATACCCCGGGGTCATGCTGTGGCTGCCGTCGACCGTGGCGCAGGCGCCGTTCGCAAACCGGAAAATATTCATCACGTCATTGTAATTGTTGTACGCATCGCGGAACCCGGCGCCGGATACCGATATCGGCTTGCCCATCAGCCAATGCAGGAAATCGATATCGTGGATGGTCATGTTCATCAGCGTTTCGCCCGATTTTTCGGGATATTTGTACCATTCGACCCGTGTAGTCATCTGTCCGAGCCGCGCGGCATACACAGAAATGATGTTGCCCAGGGCGCCCGAATCGCATATTTCTTTGATCTTGACGTACTCGGGCCAGAACCGGAGCACTTGTGCGGCCATCACGCGAACATTGTTAGCGCGGGCTGTGTCGTAAATATTATTGACGGCTTCGAGGGTGAAAGCTACGGGTTTTTCTATCAGAATATGCTTTTTCGCCCGAGCGATCATCACGGCGAATTCTTCGTGCATGAAGCTGGGCAAGCATAAATCGACGATGTCGATGTCCGAAGCCAACATTTTGTCGATGTCCGCGAAAGCGCAAAGATCATATTTTTCCGCAAATTCGGTTCGTTTGGCCGCATCGATGTCACAAACGGCTGTATATTTTGCATTTCGGCTTTTTTCGGAAAGGAATCCGCTCACATGTGCGTTGCCGATCATTCCGGCTCCCAATAATCCTATTTTCAACATGGTGGTAATGTTTTTTGTATACCGACAAAGATAAAAATTTTATACAAATTTCGATGGTCGATTTTTATCTTATAATTCACGCAGGATGAATTTGCGCTTTGCGTTTTTGCGTCTTCGCGAGAGAATAATCACGCAAAGACGCAAAGAAATCCCGATTGCACCGAGTTCTTGGGAACGAGGATAAAATGATTTTCCCGGGTTGCCGCCGGCAGGGTCTATCGACCACTGCCGGGGCGCGCTCCCTGCCGTCGGTCAATAGATTCCGGCAGTGGAGAAATTCGAACCCGTTCCTTTGTCAGAACGTTATTTTTTGATTTTTTCCAGCCGAGTCGAAATAATCGATTTTTGAAATGCTGTTCACCGTTATTTTATATTTCCCGTAAAATGCGTAAACGGCGAAAATACCGTCTTTATCGGCAACACCAGATTCTTTCACCCGCCACTCATCGAAAACCAGATTGCGGTATGCTTTTGCAGCAGAAGTCGGCGTCCAATCCCGTTTATATAAAGAAGATGTCGGAATCCAACGATCGTGCCCACGGTTGCTGCTGTTGCCATTGTTTCTACGAGGTGCAACCTTTTTATATACGATAAAAGTTAGGACGAGCGCCGAACTTTCAAAATCTCGCAAGGCAACGGCTGCAGACCATTTGGCCGGAGGTCACACATAGCCTAATTAGTTGGCTGCTGGCTATCTATTAAAATATTTCTGAAAAAATTTTGCCCAAGTCTTTGTCTAAATTACCACTATAATCCGTATGCGGAATATTCAAACTTTTGAGAGCCATTTCAAAGCGCTTGTATCCATCTTTATCCCGTAAAGCAACCCAATGTACACCAAGTTGGTCGCATTGATTTTTGTTTTGTTGTGAAAGAGTGTCAGCAACAAATACATTTGTATCACGAGCGATAATTGCGTCTGCGCTTTCGGGATTTCCTTTGCCCATAAGTTTAACCTCACACAAATATTCTTTGCCATTGTTGAGCAAATAAAAATCAATTTCTCTATCAACTTTTTTGCCTTTGTCTTTCACGAAATGAGAGGCGTCGTAATTATTTTCAGGCACTTGATACAAATTGCACAAAGTCAACATTAGATATTTTTCAGCACTTTTACCTGCTGTACTCCATAAACCGCCACGCAAGGCAGCACGTTTTACAGCTAATGTGTTTATAACAATCAAACTTTCAGACACATTCAAATCTACAGAAACACCTTTCATCTTAATTGTCAGAGTCAAGTCAATTTCATTTTCCATTTCAACGAGCGATTGGACACTGTTGTAAAGCGATTCAAAATGTTCATTTGCAGCTTCAATAACAATTGTTTTTGTTGCTTTTCCGTACATATTGCTGATTGTCTTTTTATTGAGCCCTGAATTTATTGCAATATCGTCTGACGAGAGGTTGTCATCCATAAATGCTTTTTTGTACCAATCAATGGTTACGTCTTGGTTTTCAAGTTTTGCAAGTACAATCTTTTTGAAAAAATCTACTGCAAATTGCAGAAATTCAGCATTTATCAAATTGACAATTTCAATACGGTAGTCCTGCGACTTAATTACTCTTGTAATAATGTTTTTTACGATTTGGTCTGTAAGTGTCATTTTGCTACCGTTTTAAATTCTTCTAATGTCAAAAATCGAGTTAGATTTTCTTTGAAAAGAGTTTCTTTTTTTAAAAAACTTTTCATGTATTCAAAATAAGTAGGCTCTTGTTCAGTTAGGAAAAATTTACGGCCTAAACTTTTTGCAGTTCGTCCTAATGTTCCACTGCCTGCAAACGGGTCAAAAATTAAATCACCTTTAAACGAATAATACTCAACAACTCGTTTACAAAGTTCGACAGGAAAAACTGCAGAATGAATTTTATCTGATTTTGGGTCTATTCTCCAAACATTTGTAGTTTCAAATCCATCTGCAACTTTGCTTTCTTCAACTGTATTATAATCATATTGGTGAATATTCCAATCTAACAATTTTTCGGTTTGTTTGCGGTAAACCATTAAATATTCCGTTACATTATTCGGTTTGTAAGCTAATGGTTTGCGATGTTGTTGAAATCCTCCGATTCTGTTTTTTACGCTGTATTCAGGCTTTTGCCATACAATATCATCAATAAATTCCCAACCCATTTGAACTAAAAAATGATGAATATCGAAAGGAATTGGATAGCGTTTACTTGAATGTGAGCGACTTATGCGAGGAACTATTACAGGCGAAGTGTTTACGATTAAAAAACGACCTTCTTTTGTTATCCTATAGGTTTCCAAAAATACTTCTTCCAAAAAGTTCAAGTATGCTTCATAGCTTGGATAAATTGAATAATCCCTTGCATTGTAATATGGCGGCGATGTAAATGTAAGATGAACACTTTCTTCAGGTACAAATTTCAAAACTTCTCGAACATCGCCATTGACAATTACATTTTTGAGAAAATCGTATGTTTCAGCGTGAGGTAAAATATTTTCACGACTTTTTTCTTTGGCAAAATACTCCTTGTAAATCACAGTGCGAACCATTTCATTTTCGTGATTTACGAGTTCTTTTAACGTTTCGTCAACGATTTCATCTCCCTTAAAAACTAACAATCCTCGTATTGCTTGACAAATAATTTTGGGGTCTTTATCTTGCAATAATTCAATAAGGATTCCTCTGTTTTTGGGATTTCTCATTCGCCCGATTGCTGAAACAGCTTCTCTACGAACGCTTGTATCTTCATCGTTTTGCGATATTTCTTTAAGTTTCAGGATGTAATTATCCTGAGTCAATTTTGCAATATTTTTAACGGCAAGTTCTCGTACTTGCGGAAATTTATTTTCTGTAAGCTCCAACAACCATTGTCCATCAAATCCTGATGGTAAGTGCCCCAAGTTTTCAAGGATAAAAGTTAAATTTCCTGCGCTTTGCATGTTTGATTTTACAAACTTTCCCAATGCGCCATTTCCATTAATCTTTAACTCTCGTATATGTTCTTTCGTCAACATAGCTTGCCTTAATTGTTTGCAAAGTTAATAAAATAATGAACCTGACATCGATTTTTGTGCCGAAAACAAAAAAGCCCCCTCTCGGGAGCTTTTTCAATGCTTATCAAAATATGATTTATACGGTTGCCATGTGGGCTACCAAATCGAGAACTTTGTTGGAATAACCCCATTCGTTGTCATACCACGAAACCAATTTCACGAAGTTGTTGTTCAGTGAAATACCGGCTTTCGCGTCGAAGATGGAAGTACGTGCATCGCCGATGAAATCGCTCGATACCACTTCGTCTTCGGTGTATCCGAGGATACCTTTCAAATCGGTTTCCGAAGCTTTCTTCAAAGCGGCTTTGATTTCGTCGTACGAAGCGGCTTTTTCCAGACGGCAAGTCAGGTCGACAACCGAAACGTCCAGCGTGGGAACGCGGAAAGCCATACCGGTTAATTTGCCGTTCAACGAGGGAATAACTTTACCTACGGCTTTTGCAGCGCCCGTAGACGAGGGAATGATGTTGCCGGCAGCGGCGCGACCGCCTCTCCAGTCTTTCGCCGAAGGAGCGTCGACAGTCTTTTGGGTGTTGGTGGTAGCGTGTACGGTGGTCATCAAACCTTCGACGATACCGAAGTTGTCGTGAATAACTTTAGCCAAAGGAGCCAAACAGTTGGTGGTGCAGGAAGCGTTCGATACGAACGGCTCGCCTTTGTACGATTTGTGGTTCACGCCCATAACGAACATCGGGGTGTCGTCTTTCGAAGGAGCCGACATTACAACGCGCTTTGCGCCTGCGTCTAAGTGGCCTTGGACTTTTTCCTTGGTGAGGAACAAACCGGTGGATTCAACCACGTATTCGGCGCCTACTTCGTTCCATTTCAAATCGGCGGGATTTTTTTCGGCGGTTACGCGGATTGCTTGTCCGTTAACTACCAATTTACCGTCTTTTACATCAACGGAACCTTTGAATTGGCCGTGTACCGTGTCGTAACGGAGCATATAAGCCATGTAATCAACGTCGATCAAGTCGTTGATCCCTACTATTTGAATATCGTCTCTTTGCATGGCGGCACGAAATACCAAACGTCCGATGCGGCCAAATCCGTTAATACCTACTTTAATTTTTGCCATTTTGCTATTATACTGATTGTTAATTAATATTAATTTGTTATCGCGTGCAAAATTAAACATTTTCGCGCTAAAACGAAAGTATTTACCGCCCGCTTTATAACAAAATTTATACCAAAAATGTTTGTCATCCCCAAAATATGATAACTTGTTTGCTTATAGAAATATCGACGAGCCGAAATTCGGCATCACTTGTCGGTTGTCGGCAGGGTAAATCGGAAGACGCTTCCCGCTCCCTGTTCCGATTCAAAGGATATTTCTCCTCCGTTGATTTTCACAAGATGAGCGCACAGCGCAAGTCCCACGCCGATTCCTTTCTCGCCGTCGGTGCCGCGTTGTATTTCGATATCGATCGATTTGAACAATTCGGCTCGATTTTTCGGAGATATTCCCTTACCGTTGTCGCGAACGGATATTTCCGCAAATTGTTCCGTCAAGCTGCTTTCAAGCGTCACGGTACTGTCGCGTTCCGCATATTTAACGGCGTTGTTGATCAGGTTGCGCATGATGATCGCAAACATATCCTTATCGGCATACACTTGGCACGGAACCAAATTGTCCGCTATTCGGATCAGTTTTCTGTCGGTCGCTTCCCGGAAAGAATCCGTTATCGGGCGTGTTTCAGACAAAATGTCGAAATATGTCGGCGACGGCGCAAGATTCCGGGTTTGGA
>JAVBRP010000366.1:0-8212 GCA_031547815.1 Bacteroidales bacterium
CGTCAAAACAATTCCTTCGGATTGATTTTCAGAAAATCTTCAAAAGGAATACCTCCCGTTCCCACCAACATCATTTTATGCGGTCGAAACTTTCCGGCAAACAGGCTCATCCCTTCATTCTCGGCCCTGCGTCCGCTTTTCACCTCCAGCCCGATGATTTTCCCGTTGCGTTCTATCACAAAGTCCACTTCCGCATTGCTTTCCCGCCAATAATAAAGATAATAACGTTCCGATACTGAATAATTTAATAAATGAGCGCCCACGGCCGACTCCGCCAAGTGCCCCCGTTCTTTGGGACTGACAGATATTTCGGAAAAAGTATCGGCGCTTTGCGCACTCAATAATGCATTATTAAACACCTGAAATTTAGGGCTTGATGATTTTTTTCGAATCGCGTTGCCGGCATACTTTTCCAATCCGCCCAATAATCCGCAATCCGAAAGTAATTGCAAATAGTGCGACAATGTGGTGGTATTGCCCGCGTCCTGAAGTTCGCCCATGAGTTTGTTATACGAAAGAATTTTTCCCGAATAAAGCGATCCCACCTCAAAAAGGCGTTTCAACAATGCCGGCTTATCCACACGGGTGAGCATCAGAATATCTTTGGAAATACTTGTTTCTATAAGAGAATCTTTGATATAGCTTTTCCATCGGTCTTCGTCATCAATTAACGACGCGGAGCCGGGATAGCCGCCGAAGTATATGTATTGTTCAACATTCCACCCGAAAGCGGCCTGCATCTCGGCAAACGACCAATGGCCCAAATGAAATATTTCGAATCGTCCGGCAAGAGATTCGGTTAATCCCTTTTGCAACAGCAATCGCGACGATCCCAATAAAATGACTTTGATATTCCTCCCTTCACGTGTATCCTTGTCCCAGTGCTGTTTAACGATTTCGCTCCAATTATCCGTTTTCTGTATTTCGTCGATAATCAAGAGATATTCTTGTGCTTCGGACGCCTCCATTTTTATTCGGGCCGTTTCCCATACTTGATTGAGCCACGCCGAATTTGAATTTGAAACAGCATCGGCCGACTCGAAAGTATAAGCCGTATCGTTTTTTTTCAAAAGCTGTGTCACCATCGTGGTCTTACCGACCTGTCGCGGTCCTGCCACTACCTGAATCAACTTTCGCGGTTCATCAATTCTTCTTTTAAGTATTTCTATATAAGCACGTTCAAACATGGTTTGGAAATTTACTCAATATTCTGAGCAAATTTACTCAATATTTTGAGTAATTGTATTTTTCCTGCATAAAAAAATCCCGATTTGTTTTTCGAACAAATCGGGATTCCCCTTGAGTAGCGGGGGCAGGACTCGAACCTACGACCTTTGGGTTATGAGCCCAACGAGCTACCACTGCTCCACCCCGCAATATATTATTGCTGTTTGTGTCTTTTTCTTTGGCGGTGCAAAGATAAGACCAAAAAATCGAAATACCAAAAAATATTTATATTTTTGAGGTACGAATCGATGCAATATCGATCATAAAGCCTCAGTATCAATCATAATAAATATCGCATCATGCCGAGAGTTTTCACATCCGCAGACATAGAGCAAGAAGAAAAAGAATTGCGGAAAGATTATTTCGACCGCCATACGCCGCACATCATTTGTCCGGACGAGGTAACCCGCGGCGACCGTTTCACCGTGACCGTCAGAATGGGCGAGCATTACACGCATCCGGCCGTCGACGAGCATCATATCGGTTACATACAGTTGTGGAACCGCGAAACTCTGCTGGCCGAAGCGCGTTACAGTCCCGACGCTTTCGATAAGCAGCCCGGAAACATCGAAGTCGATTTCCACATCGTTGCTCCGTTGGTTTCCATGAATCTGACCGCCATGAGCTATTGCACCAAACACGGGTTGTGGAAATCCGATCCGCACGCGGTAAAAGTATTATAGTCATTTTTGATTTTCGATTTTTGATTTTTGATTGCTTGCATATCGAAATCAAAAGTCATTAACCGAACTTATTATACTTCACGCGGAGTTATTTTGTGCTTCGCGCCTTGGCGTCTTTGCGTGATATTACCTCTCGCAAAGGCGCTAAGACGCAAAGAGGAATATCACAAAACTTGACCGCGCGAAGTATAATCGAAAATCAAAAATCAAAAACCAAAAATGTAACATGTTTTCTCAAGTCGAAATAACATTACCGCCTTTTTCGCGCGGGTTTCATCTGATCACGCGCCATATCGAAAAAAGTTTATCGTCGCTGCCCGAAAGCGGATTGTTGCATATCTTTCTGAAGCATACCTCGGCGGGATTGACCATTAACGAAAATGCCGATCCGACGGTGCGCTCTGATTTCGAGACGGTGATGAACCGCCTTGTTCCCGAATCGTTAGGATACGAGCACGATTTGGAAGGCGCAGACGACATGCCGGCGCATGTTAAATCGTCGTTGACGGGGCAATCGCTGACAATTCCCATCACCAAAGGCCGACTCAATATCGGCACGTGGCAGGGCATTTATTTATGCGAGTTTCGCAATCGCGGCGGTTCAAGGCAATTGGTGTTGAGCGTGTGGTCATGACCGTGCAAACAAACAGCATTTGAATGTATCGCAAATGTTAAAAAATCTAAATATCCGATTTATCAACATAATTTGTATGTAACTTGCGTCGTTTTTTGAAATTAATTTTAATGCAATGAAAAGACGAGAATTTATCACGAAAAGTATAGGAGCCGGAATTGCGGCCGGAGCAGGATTTACATTTTTATCGTTGGAAGAAGCGTTCGGAACCGTTGCGCCCGATCCCCATGCGCCATACGATTTGGTGGCCGTGATGGGCGGCGAGCCGGGCGAAATGTTCGAGAAAGGCATTGCCTCGCTCGGAGGAATGAAGGCCTTCGTGAAAGCGGGTCAAACAGTGGTTGTCAAGCCGAATATCGGATGGGACAGAACTCCCGAATTGGCTGCCAACACCAATCCCGACTTGATCGCCAAAATCGTGGAACATTGCATTGCGGCGGGCGCCAAAGAAGTGTTCGTGTTTGACCACACTTGCGACAACTGGCAAAAATCGTACGCCACGAGCGGAATCGAGAAAGCGGCTAAAGCTGCCGGCGCCGTGGTGGTTACCGGCAACAGTCAGGGCAATTACAAAGAAGTGAGCGTCCCGAAAGGAAAATCGTTGAAAGACGCGAAGGTTCACGAAAAAATCCTGGACTGCGACGTATTCATCAATGTTCCCGTTCTGAAGCATCACGACGGCGCGCAAGTGTCGTTCGCCATGAAGAATCTGATGGGAATCGTTTGGGATCGCGGTTTCTGGCACAAGAACGATCTTCAGCAATGCATCGCCGACATGGTTTCGTACCGTAAACCCGATCTCAACATTATCGACGGTTATCGGGTGTTGAAGAAAAACGGCCCGAAAGGCGTTTCGGCAAGCGATGTTTCGCTCGAAAAATCGCAAATCATCTCTACGGATATTGTTGCCGCCGATGCCGCCGCCGCCAAGATATTCGGAAAAGACCCCGCCACGATCGGGCACATCAAAATCGCCAACGCGATGGGATTCGGCGAAATGGATCTTTCCAAACTGAATATCAACAGAATTAAAGTATCGTAAAAATGACGAGTGACAAGTGACCGGTGACAAACTACGTACAGTCACTCGTCATTTGTCACTCGCCACTATCCATCTTCATGCAACGTTATCTTAAACCTTTTCGTGTCGTCATTTCCGTGGCGATGCTGGCTGCCTTAACCTTTGTTTTCATCGATTTTAGAGGGTCGCTGCCTGCCGCGTGGTACAATTACGCTACATGGCCGCAATTTGTTCCTTCGTTGATTAAGTTCACGCAAACGCTCATGCACGGTTTGGCGGTGACGGCTTACGGCTTTTTGGCGGTTTTGCTTTTGACGCTTCTTTTCGGACGTGTGTATTGCTCTTACATTTGTCCGTTGGGGATTTTTCAGGATGTCGTTACCCGGATTGCCAAGAAAACACGCCCGAAGAAAAAGAAATTGCGTTTCCGATTCGCTCCGCCGAAAACGTGGATGCGGTATTCCATTCTTATCCTTGTATGCCTGTCGCTGTTCACGGGCAGTATCTTTTTGGTCAATATTTTAGACCCGTACAGCAATTTCGGACGATTTGCATCCGACATGTTCCGTCCGTTGTACACCGCAGGCAACAATCTGTTGGCCAAAGTATTCGAAGCGATGGGGTCGTACGCACTGTATCCGATCACCGTCGCCAAAACCGATCCGCTTGCGTTGATCGTTCCCGTGGCGATGTTCGTTTTGGTGGTTTGGCTTGCTTTCCGCAAAGGCCGTTTATACTGCAACGCCGTCTGTCCTGTGGGAACGCTGTTGGGACTTGTGTCGAAAGCGTCGTTGTTCAAGGTGAGATTTCTTCCTTCGGAATGCAACCAATGCGGGAAATGCATGTTTTCGTGCAAATCGCAATGCATCAGCGTTAAAGAACAAACCGTCGATTTCAGTCGATGTGTCGGATGCGGCAATTGCTTGAAATCGTGCGATAAGAACGCCATTCGTTACACGTTGGCTCCGGCGAAGAAACCGAAATTTCGGAAAGGCGCCGACGAATCCAAACGGAAATTCGTTGCCGGAAGTTTGCTTCTTGCGGCTGCGCTCAGTGGATTTTCCGTAAAAACGTTCGCACAAAATCAAAAAAGAAAAAGGGAAAGAGAACATGTGAAAGGCAGCGGTATCGGCACCGGCAGCCACGAAGTGGCGAAAGAACATGCCGTAAGCCCTCCGGGATCGCATACTCACGAGCATTTCATGGGAGCGTGCACGGCTTGTCATCTTTGCGTGAGCGCCTGTCCCACGGGCGTTTTGAAACCTTCGTTCTTGGAATACGGCTTTTTCGGTATGATGCAGCCTTACATGGATTATCACACCAATTTCTGCAACTACGAATGCGTCAAATGCGGCGATGTATGCCCCAACGGAGCAATTTTGCCGCTGACGGTCGAAGAAAAATTAACCACGCAAATAGGTGTCGTGCGATTCGTAAAACACAATTGCATTGTCTTTACGGATGAGACCTCGTGCGGTTCGTGCGCGGAACATTGCCCCACGAAAGCCGTCAGGATGGTTCCCTACAAAGGCGAACTGACCATTCCGGAAACGACTCCCGACATCTGCGTGGGATGCGGCGCCTGCGAATATGCTTGCCCGACAACGCCGTACAAAGCCATCGTCGTGGACGGGCATTTGGAACACACGGTTGCGGAAAAACCAAAAGAAGAGGCGTTGGAAGAGAAGCCGCTGGAGGAATTTCCTTTCTAAGGTAAGAGATAAAAAGTAAGAGGTAAGACGGGTTACTCGGTTCGCGTCAGCAATTCCGGTACGTCGGCCAATGAGCGACAAGAATACGTGACATTTTCGGGAGCGGGATTTTCGCCGGTGATGAAAATGAACGGCATGCCGAGTTTTTCGGCAAATTTCATGTCGGATATGCTGTCGCCGATCATCAACGAACGGGCGAAATCGATTTCGGGAAAATCGCGTTTGGCGCGCAGCCCCATGCCGATGCCCGGTTTTCGATCGGGGTCGTTATCCGAAGCAAGCGACGGGCAGCAATATATTTTATCCAACCGGCCGCCGGCTTCATCTACTTTTTGCGTCAGAAAATCGTGTATTTCCGCAACATCGGCGACGCTCATCAAGCCTTTACCGATACCTTGCTGATTGGTAACTACGATGACTCGTCCGAAAACATTGCCCAACCGAACAATTGCCTCGCCGGCGCCGGGCAACAATTCGAATTGCGACAAGTTGCGGACGTAATCGCCCGGGATGCGGCGGTTGATCACGCCGTCGCGATCGAGAAATAAAGCGCGGCTGAAATCAGGCATAACAATCGGTATATAGTTTAAAAAAAGGAAACAGTTCTGTTTGCGCCCGCGCATAATCTTCGGGCAAGCCGATGTCGATGAAATAATCGTGAAAAACGCGTCCCGACAACGGGAACACTTGTTTTTCGAATACATCCTTTTCCAACGAAAAAGGCGCCGGCAGCGAAAGAAGATAATCCTTGACGGAGGAAACGCGAAGCAGATACAATCCGGCATTAAATACGCCTTCCGCAACTTGCCGTTTTTCGGCAAATCTGACGATGTTGTCGCCGTCCAACGTCACCGTTCCGTAACGGTCGAAATTTTTTTCGGCTTTCAAAGCCATACTGATCGGGGTATCGTGCCGAAGATGAAAATCACGGAATTGATCCAACGAAGATAACAGAATGCTGTCGCCGTTCACCACCAGCACATCGTCCGAGGTGGTTTGCAGCAGCGATCGGGCCACGGCGCCGCCCGTTCCCAAAGGCGTGTCCTCCGGGCAATAGTCCAACTGCATCCCTTCGAACGAACGGCCGAATCGGTCGATGATAACTTCCTTTTTGTAGCCTACCGACAACACGACGTGCGAAAATCCGAAAAGCGACAATTGCTGCAACAGCAACTCCAAAAACGGTTTCCCGGCGACGGGCGACATCGGTTTCGGAACATCGGCCACGACGCTTCGCAAGCGCGTTCCGAATCCTCCGGCCAATATAACGGCTTCTTTCATGGGGTTACTTTGTGATATTTGCTTCGCGATATTAATCTTCGATGATATTAATCTTCGATGATATTAGCCTTTGGCGATATTTCCGACGGCAGATGACAGCGTTTTGAACCTGAAACTTTGAACTTTAAACCTGAAACTAATTCTATTCCTGCGTTTTCCACGTCATCAACCCGGACTTGCAGAAATCCATCTTTTGCACCGAGCCGATTTGCAGGGCTTCGAGTGCGCGGATCACAGAGTAGCGGGTATTGCCGGGGCAATGGAAAAACATGAACCCGCCGCCGCCGGCGCCCGAAATTTTTCCGCCCAAAGCGCCGGCCGACATTGCCGTTTCGTATATCCGGTCGATATCGGGATTGGTGATGTTGTGCGCCATTTTTATCTTGCTGTTCCAACTGAGATTCAGCGCTTTTCCCATTTCGGACAGCTCGTTGCGCAACAGGCAGTTTTTGATGCGATAGGCTTCTTTTTTGACGTTGTGCATGGCTTCCAACGAATCGACGCGGCCGTCGCGGACATTTCGCTGCTGTTCCTCGATGATCTTTCCCGAAAGGCGTTGCCGGTCGGTATAGAACAGCACGGTGCAAAACGCCCATTCCTGCATGATTTCCTGACGGATACGCAGCGGGTTGACGATTACTTTTTCGTCCTGCATGAATTCCATAAAGTTAACCCCGCCGAAAGTGGCAGCATACTGGTCTTGCCGTCCGCCGGCCATTCTCAGGTCGATGCGCTCGATTTCGTAAGCATAATGCGCCAGATCGTATTCGCCGAGCGGCAGGTTCAGCCATTCGCAAAAGGCGCCGAGTATGGCCACCGCCGATGTGGACGAGGTTCCCAAGCCGGAGCCTGTGGGCACATCCGGCGAAGTGGTCAGTTCGAACGAAAGCGGCCGCCCGCCGTTGTATTTCTTCACGATGGAGTTGTATATACCGCGCTGCAACATCAATTCGCCTTCGATCGGCAGTTCGGGCGCAGCGTCCAATTCTTCCGTTATGTTGCCGGGCACGTGAATCAAACGTATCTTGCCGTTGTTCAAGGGGCGCAAGGTAGCGTGCGCATACAGATTGACGGTAACGTTGAGCACGGCGCCGCCGTACAGATCGGCATAAGGCGACAAGTCGGTGCCGCCGCCCGCAATACCCAAACGAAAGGGCGCTTTACTGCGATAGAGCATGAGATGATCGGATTTATTTCACAAAGGTACGGATAAAAATCATATCGCGGATATGCGGCGTTGAAGCGTGTGTTTTGCGGGTTGAATCGGCCTCCGGAAAACTTTTGCAAAAACATCTGTATTTCCCGATTTTTTAGTACTTTCGCCCAATTTTCTCAGATAATATCAAATGGAAAAGAATAATAAAAAAAGTTGGCTCAAAAATCTGATTTTTGAAGATGTTGAGCCGGAAGATTCGGAAAATCAGGAGCAACAACCCGCTGCCGAAAGGGAAACACAACCCGCTCCTACGGTAAACGAGCTATCGCGCGTGGTTCCCGTCGATCCGTCGACCGTCAGTGGTAAAGTCGACGGGGATTTGCTAAATAAACTGTGCTTGGTTCTGGATCAACAGCCCGTCGAAGGTATCGACTACTTGAAGTTCAAGAAATCGGTGGACTCGTTGAAGGATTTTCAACCCGAAGAAAGCATCCGGTT